>JAFDGP010000271.1 GCA_019309245.1 Deltaproteobacteria bacterium
CCTCCCGGGCCAAACGCGCGTTTACGACATCGAGGATTTCTTGGTATCCATTTTCGAACGATGGGTCGTCAGGTGCTCCGGCGTGCCATTTGTACAGTCCGCCGCCCTCTTGGAGGGCTTGTGGGTGTTCCATGAAAGAGACGCCTTTGCCCTTGATGGTATCTGCAATCAGAATCTTAGGCTTGTCCGTAATTCCCTTTAGTTCTTGAAAAACGCGGGCTATCTGTTCAAAATTATGGCCGTCACATCTTGCTACGTGCCATCCAAAGGCCCGGAGCTTTTCCTCCAGATTTCCCAGATGCAAGATTTTTTCCACGGGTCTGTCCGACTGCACCTTGTTATGGTCCAGGATGACCGTGAGATTCGACACCCCCTGGTGTGCCGCACCTTGAAGGGCCTCATAGATTTGTCCTTCCTGAAATTCGCCGTCCCCGGTCATGACAAAGACCCGGCCGACCCTCTCCCTCAATTTCTTGGCGATCGCCATGCCTTTTGCCTTTGAAATTCCCATTCCCAGGGATCCGGAATTGGCTTCAACGCCCGGCGTGTTCACATGGGGGTGCCCGCAGGTTCCCCGGAGTCTCCTCAGGTTGAGCAATTGGTCGCTGGGGAGGATACCTATGGCATGGAGTACGGCGTAAAGTCCTGGTACATCGTGCCCTTTGGATGAAAAGTAGATGTCTCTATCTGGGTGGTCAACGCCGACGCGGGCCGTATTCATTTCTGAATAGTAGAGGAAGGTAACCATATCCAGGGAACTGAAACTGGAACCCAGGTGTCCGGATCCTGCAAGCTTTACCGCCGTCAGCGTGTTTAACCGGCACATGTCCGACAGGAGGAAAAGCCTGACTGTCTCACGCATTTTTGCGTTTTTGATTCTATCGAACTCCGATCTCGTAACCAGAAAACATTCGGCCATCAGTAGGTTTCACCTTCCTTTCCATAAGGAGTCTGCTCCACTTCGGGCAACTGGGCCTTTTGGGAGGAAAGCAATTGCAGAGCGTAAGACCAATCGTAATGGTCGTTGAGATCGAACCCTTCGAACCCTTGGGTGTGAAAAGGGACGATTACGTTTCCCGCGATCGTTCGGTCTTCGAAAACGACCCTGCTCCAGGCAATCTCGAGACTCGCGTTCTGGACATAAACCTCCGGCAACGACTGATACGGACTGCTGTGCCAGGGTTGATCCTCGGGGCCTAATGGGAGGAGGGGCATCATCCGGTTTTGTCGGATGACCCACATCTTCCCGGGATGTTGTTTACATTTTTCCACGGCGCGCAACGAGTCCACGCCTTTCTGGGAGAGAAAGATTCGCCAAGCCCTGCGTATGGTATCGGGCAGCCTGAAAGGGCTCGTGGGTCTCAGAATGCTAAAACAGTCAAAGCGCCTTCCTTCTTCGGCAAGCCGGGTCAATGTATACTCCACCCATTCAATGTCCGGAGAAAGATCGGCGCTGAAGTCTGCGGGTCTGAGGAAGGGCGCTTCTGCGCCGTAATGCCTTGCAATATCTGCGTAGTGTTCCGAGTCCGTGGAAACCAGAACACAGTCAAATACTCCGCTTCCTATGGCCGAAGCGATCGTGTAGGCCAAAAGGGGGTGGTCACCCAGCCGGCGAATATTTTTTTCGGGTATCCTTTTGGATCCCGACCTCGCGGGGATGAGCCCGATAATCGAAGGCATATTTCCTCCCATATTGCTTGAGTCCTTGTTATCGTGAGGCGGTGCGTCGCTACTGAGGATCCTGGAAGGGTGTAATTACCGCTTCCGATACTTCCCACCGTCGTACCGAATCGGGATGTGATATCGCATCGCTTCTCGCGATTTTCCTGTGCCGATATCTCGAGCGACGACAATCCAAGCACAATTTCATTCCGATGGCCACTGAGAGCCGGTCCTTCACGTTCCCTACCAAGCCGTCCACCCCCCGTCGATCACAAGGTTGGAGCCGGTCATATAGGAAGATGCCCCTGACAAGAGAAATATGATGGCCCCGTTGTACTCCCATTCATAGGCCATTCTTCCCATCGGAACCTTCTGACAGTACCTTTCCAGAAATGTAGAGTCCTGATCGTTAAACACGCCGCCCAAGGTCAGGGTGTTGACACGGACGCCTGCTTTTGCCCAGTAAGTGGATAGGTACCGTGTTATATTTAGGATGGCGGACTTGGAGGCGGAGTAGGCCACAGGCTTGTAGAAAGCCTTCCCTTCTTCCCTTCGGTATTCATAAATCCTCTGATCCGGAGAGACCATTCCGTAGGTCGAACAGATATTGACGATGGATCCTCCGCCCGAGCGCGACATCTTTCCACCGATTACCTGAGAGCATAGGAAGACACCCTTCACATTGGTTTCCATTACTGTGTCCCAGGAGCTTTCGGGATAGGTCTCGAACGGCCCGTTTTCCTCAGCAGGCGCATCGGGTGGAGAATCGAGGGCCGCATTATTGATCAGCCCCTCCGGGGCGTGCCACTGTTCCAACACCTCCCGAAGCCCATCCTCAATGGAATTCCTGGAGGTGATATCCACAGGGAGAAACAGAACACGCTCTGGAGGCATGTGGTCGAAAAGCCGGGAGCGCAGCGCATCGTCCGAAGCCTTGGTATCGAATACGGCTACCCGGGCACCGCGCTCCACAAGGGCCATTGTGAATTGCCTACCCAGCTGGCCCATGCCTCCCGTCACGACGATCACTTTTTCCCGCAATTCGAAGATGTCTGAAGCCATGCTGTACCCTTTATCACTGAAGAGGGGGAAGAGTCTCCTGCCCTATGATGGTAGACCCTCCCCTGCCGAAGTCAGGGTGGTCCCGGGGGACACGGATTTCTCCGGGCAATCATCTCCCTGCTCGATATCTGAGTAAGAGAGGTTTTGATCTTTCCTCAAATGGTGCCGTGTCTTTTTCCCCAACAACCGATCCAGTTCGTAGGGAGGTAGCCCGTTGTTTGGAGATTTAATCGCGATGTCTTCAGGGCAGAGGACGTGACCAATGGGAATGTCCCGTGCAGCTACGAGTTTTTTGCCCATTTTGAAGAGTGGTTCCTTTTCGCTCGGGTATGGCCGCTTTTTGCCGTCGCCAAGGGCGATGCGGGCGCGACGAAGATCCCTCACAAGACGCCTCAACCCTGGGCGCTCAAGGGAGAATGCGTGGTCTGTTCCTTTCATGGCGCGGTTCAAGGTGAAATGCTTCTCGATAATTCGAGCGCCCAATATGTATCCCACAAGCGCCATGGCGATGCCGCTGTCGTGTGAAGAAAGTCCGACGACCACCTCCGGGAATTTTTCTTTGAAGGTAGTGATGGTGCGCAGATTCAATTCATCGAAGCTGGCGGGATAGCCCGCAGTACATTGCATGATGCAGAGGCGCGGGTTGATAGGCATGATTTGATCATAGACTCTTTGGACGTCTTCCAGGGAGGCTCCCCCCGTGCTCACGATAAGAGGCTTTTGAAATTCCGCCACATGTTTAATGAGTGGAAGGTTCGTTACATCCCCCGACGCGATTTTGAAGGCCGGCATCTCGAGCTTTTCCAGAAAATCCGCACTTTGAAAATCGAAAGCCGTCGCAAAGAGAGTGATGCCGATTTCCTTCGCATATTGCTTGAGCTCCACATATTCTTCCCATCCAAACTCGAGTGCCTCACGATGCTCCCCTTAGGTCTTTCCAAAGCTGCTTTCGTGATCGTAGGGTTTATGATACAGTTCCTGCGTGAACAGGGCGGCGTTG
>JAFDGP010000272.1 GCA_019309245.1 Deltaproteobacteria bacterium
GCCTTGAGATACGCAAAGCTGGGCACGAGGTCGCCTTTTTTGAAGTGTTTGTTCTTTTTTGGAAAGTCCACATCCTTGAGGAAGTAGCCGTTGATTTCCTTGGCCACCTTGTGGGAGTCGTAGCGGCCGTCGGTCACATAGTCCCACTTGAGGTTCTTAATGGGTTCAGGAAATACCCCGGAGCCGTTTTTATAGGCTTCTTTGAGCTTGAAGCCCAGCTCCATGATGATATCCCCGTCGGCCCGGCTGTTTCCAAGCGGCTCGGGGCCTTGATAGCGCCACTGCATCCAGCGGCCGCTGTTGGTGATGCTGCCCTCCTTTTCCACGGACGCACAGGCCGGCAGCATGAAGACCTCGGTCTTGATCTTGGCGGGATCCATGCCCGGGCCTCGCCAGAATGAGCCGGTCTCATTGTCGAACAGATTCACGTTGACCAGCCAGTCCAGTTTGGCCATGGCCTTTCGGTTTTTGCCCGCATTGGCGCCGCTGCAGGCAGGGTTTTGGCCCCATGCCAGGAACCCCTTGATGTTTCCTTTGTACATCTCGTCGAAAATATCCAACCAGGAGTATACGGTGCCGTCGTCCACCTTGGGCAGCCAGTCATAGCCGAAGTCGTTATCGGGGGTCGCGTTTTCGCCGAAGAACGATTTGAGCAGGCTGACGGAATACTTGGGGTAATTTTGCCACCAGTTGGCGCTCAACGGGTCGTTGCTCTTGGGGGTCCACTTCTTGTTATAGGCCGCCAGAGAGACGTTTGAGGCCCTGGGCGTTTTGAGGTAACCGGGCCAGATGTGCCACAACAGACAGTGGTCCGTGGAGCCCTGGACGTTGGATTCGCCGCGCAGGGCGTTCACCCCGCCGCCGGCCACCCCGATGTTTCCCAGCAGCAATTGAATGATGGCCATGGTGCGGATGTTTTGGGTGCCCACGGTGTGCTGGGTCCAGCCCATGGCGTACATGATGGTCCCGGCTTTTCCCGTGGCCCCCGTCGCCGCATAGGTCTTATAGACCTTCAAGAGGTCTGCCTCGGATGTTCCGGTGATCTTTGAAACGAGTCTGGTATTGTACCGACTGAAGTGTTTCTTGAGCAGTTGAAACACGCACCGGGGGTGCTGGAGGCTCCGGTCCATCTTGGGAACCCCGTTTTTGTCCATCTCGAAGGCCCATTTGGACTTGTCGTATTTGCGTTTCTTCTTGTCATAACCGGAAAACAGGCCGTTTTTGAAGCCGAAGGACTTGCCCACAATGAACGGCGCGTTGGTATAGGCGGCCACGTATTTCTTGTTATACAGCTTGTTGTCCAGAATATACTTGATCATGCCGCCCAGAAAGGCGATATCCGTGCCCGAACGCAAAGAGGCATAGATGTCCGCCCTGGAAGACGTCCTGGTAAACCTGGGGTCCACGTTGATGAGCTTGGCCCCCTTTTTCATGGCCTCGGTGACGTACTTGAACGAGACAGGATGACACTCGGCGGCATTGCTGCCCATCACGATCACGCAGTCGCTGTTGCCGATGTCGATCCAGTGGTTGGTCATGGCCCCGCGTCCGAACGACTCTGCCAGAGCCGCTACCGTGGCGCTGTGTCAGATACGGGCCTGATGTTCGATATAGACGAGCCCTAGGGCCCGCATGAGGGCCTGGTATATCCAGCATTCCTCATTGTCGATCGCAGCGCTTCCAACAGAGGCGATCGCGGTGGTGCGATTGACCACCTGCCCTTTGTGGTTCTTGTGAGAAAAGGTGGCATCGCGGGTTTCTTTGATGCGCTTTGCGATCGTGCTCAGGGCCCAGTCCCACGATACCGATTTCCAGGTCTTGGCATACGGTGCGCGGTACATGGGTTCGAGCAGCCGGTTTTTGTTTTCCACCAGCCCGGACAGCGCCGCGCCCTTGGCGCAAAGCGAGCCGCGGTTGATTACGTGATCCGGGTCGCCTTCGATATTGATGACCCGGCCGTCACCCTTTTGGCTGGTATGCACGATGGCGCCACAGCCCACCGCGCAGTACGGACAAATGGTGGTGGTTTCTTTGGCGTATTTTGTTTTGAGCATCTGGGCGTGGGCCTTGACCGGCGCCAGATCAAACCCCAGTCCGCTGACCGCAAGCCCGGCGGCCGTGGCACCCGAGATCTGCATGAATTGCCGACGCGTCACTTTCATAGGCCAAATCACCTTCCTTTCTCTCGGCACCTGGTGCAACCACAGGCGCGGCATCCTTAGTCTTGTGGGTTGACGTTTTGTGCAGCCTTTGGTGGTCTGATGGGCGGGTTCGACTCACCTCCTTCCAGGTTTGCCCTATTTTATACTATTGTTACTTGTTACTGGCGTATTTTGGTGTTGATTCCGCCGTTGATTATCCGGCTTTCAAAGGCCTCGCTGTTGCTCATAAACTGCCCCAGGGTAGCCGAAAATTATGCCGACCATGACATAATATATTTATTTTACAAAAAAACTCTATTCCCAAACACCATTAGAGGCAATACTGGTTAATTACGAGGAAACCCTTTGTGTTGAACTCGTATTATGTCATAGAGAGCAGCCGGGATCGCAGGTTGGCCTTCCTGTTTTTCAGGCCCAGTTTGCTTCTGATATTGTACCGGTGGAACTCCACGGCACGGGCGGATATGTTGATCAGGGCGGCGATTTCCTTGGTTGTCTTGCCTTCCTTGACTAGGTCGGCAATCTGGATTTCTCTGGGGGTCAGTCCTGTGTGGGCGGAGGTGAGGGTCCGGAGAAACGGAGAGATGATTTGGGTCAAGTGGTTTTCAACAAGTTCCAAGATGGCCCTCTGCCGGTCATTGAGCCGGGTCTGCTTGAGCATTTCAATGTACGGCAAAACAATGCCTTTTACATTGGCCACAAGCGTGTCTTCCAGATCCGACCGATCCTGTTCGCGGTGCCTTAACAGAACCTTAAAGGCTGTGCGGGCCTCTTCAAGGTGCTTGGTTTGAGCTTTGAGTGCGGCCCGAGCGTCCCGCAGCTCGGCCTCGGCCCGGCGGCGTGCCTTGATTTGTTGTTGCAGGTCATAAGACACAGCGGCGATCCCCTTGGCTGGGGCCTCAGCCCTGGGCTGCACCCCCGGACGTGGGCCCCTGGCTTTTGCTTTCTTGGAGCGGGGTGTCTTGGCCATGGTTGCCGCCTTTTGTCACATTCCCGCCGTTACCGCGAACCCAGAGCGGTTCTGCGGCCTATCCCATCTCAAAAAAGCTCCCGGCGCATGAGGGAGGCAGATCGCGATACGGGCCGTGCGGGTTTAACAGGCTGTTAAGGTTGCCTGGCCGCCTTTTTGAGTGCCTCATAGCACAAAACGCCACTTTTTTCCAGGCTCACCGCCCCCCTGTTTCGTTCTTGACAAAATAGTCCAATTTTGTTACCGAAAAATGCGATAATAGCCGGATTGCAAATGCGTGGACCGCCACCAACGGTCGAAAGGGCCAGGTAACGCATCCGGCATTGCCGGCGACCCGGTCCTGGTTGGTATCCACCCGCGATGCGCACATCACAATGGGCACAGGCGTTGAGCTCCGTCCTTGATTTTTTGATTTATGGACGGACACCGGCCATTGACCAGGGCTATCCGTTACCGGAGTGAGACGTTAACGGAGAACAGCTCGAAGCCGCGGACGGTTTTTTTGGCAGGCCGCGGTTTTTTTTCGGGCGGTCATGGGGCGTTGAATT
>JAFDGP010000273.1 GCA_019309245.1 Deltaproteobacteria bacterium
TTTCCAGCAGGTAGCGGAGAAATTCCATCTCCACCGCAATGTGTTCCTCAAGGTCCTTGTAGTCCGGAGACTTGTGCACACCGGCTTTTCGGAAAAATTCCCTTAACTCGAACACGGGCTTCTGCATGACAACCGGTGTTTTGGTCACATGAACGGACTCGTAAGGAAACACAGGATTTGGCCCGGCATTGAGGAAAAGTTCGGCATAATCGTAGCGCAATTCCTTATAGAGTTGTTCCGCGTCGCCGCTTTTCAGGTACCGGGTCATTCCCTGTGCACCACTCATCAGGTCCATGAACCCGCAGCCCTGTACAGACTCATTGAATGCCTCCAGAAACGTTTCTGACTGCATGGCTCGGATCAGCTCAAGCGGTATTTCATCCCGATAGAGGGTGGAAAGCAGATGATATCTTTTTGCCCTGGAACTCATGAATTCTGCATCCATCATATTTCCTCCTTAAGTCTGCGAAAAACTTTTTTCCTTCCGAACAATTCATGCACGGGAGCAAGAACGGTGCCATGGAAGATTGGAGATATTGATGTGTGCAACATCCTGATTTAATACAGATTTTTTTGATGAGTCGTGAGTGAACTCAAAGTGTCACCGAAAAAAAAGGGCGTAAACGCCATGTTTTGACGGCAACCGTCGCCTGGATTATGGCCCGTTTCTTCTCTAGCGTTTCCTTCCGATCCGCACAAACCGCCATCCAAACCCCGGATCCACCGACTGCCGAGTAGCTGAGCGCGCAACATGTCGCCCCATAAGCCAGAGCAACAGGTTTTACAAATATCTCGACATGTATCCAGGAGCGCTTCATGGTGGCGTTGTGAAGGTACGCCCCTCATCGGGAGCCTGACGGATCAAGCGCAACATTGCTACTGCACTGCAATGAGACCTTTTGCTGCTGGTTCATCTGACTGATATTGTAGAATAATCTATCATTTCGGACCGGACCGAATGCAGTGATCCCATGGCGATTGCAAAAGATTTTTGAGCATGTGGATGAATATGCTTTTGAGTTATTAAGACAACAAGTTGATATTAAAGCGATTTCGGGATATCCGGCATACCGGGGCGCCGTGGCATTTTTCTTGCTCCGAGCCAGGATAAGGATGTGGTGGTTTGTTGACGTTTTCAGTGATTACGGGTAGACGTTAGGTTATGAATGTAAATCATGGAGGGGAGGACGAAGATGATCGATGCAAGACAGGGGCACGGTGGCTCCAAAGGGGTGGGGTTGCGTTTGATTGTAATGTTGTTGCTGGTGTTCGGGATTTCGAGCTTTGCGGTGGCGGCTGAGGGTTCGAAGCGGATGCTTAAAAACAACATGACCGAGGTGTATCATGTATTGCCGGAGCCGGCGGCCACCTTTGCTGAGGCGTTCACAAAGGGGGTTGTGTACGGGCGGCTTCGAGCGAACTACTTCAAATGGTACTGGGCCGATAGTTCCTACGATCCGGAGGGCTTCGGCCTCGGGGGCAGCCTGATCTACAAGACCGCCCCGTTTTACGGGGTGAGCGCCACAGCGGGCCTGTATACTTCGCAGAATCTGGGATTGCTGGATGATGACGACGCGTCAGGCGGAAAATCCGGCAAGGACACCTTTTCGCGCTACGATGTTCTTCAGAATGGCCGCTGGGGGATGACGGTTCTGGCTCAGGCCTATTTACAGGTTCATGTGTTGAAGTCTGATTTCAAGATTGGCCGTCAGATCTTTGAGAGCTTTCTGACCAAGTCCAATGATACCAAGATGATTCCCAACACCTTTGAGGGCTACGCGTTGGTGAGTAAGGACCTTCCGAAGACGCAAATCAAGGCGGCGTATTTCACCGGCCAAAAGCTTCGGGATCATACCGAGTTTCATGATGTAATCACCTATACTGACGGCAGGGGTGAGACCTACAGCAAGTGGAACAACAACGACGACTCTGCGGTGCACAAGGGTCTGTCGCATGCCAACCTGGTGGCTGCGGGAAAAGACACGGACAACGACCTGGTGATTGTGGGGGTCACAAACAAATCCATCCGTAACCTGAAACTGGATGCGTGGTACACCGGGGTGCCGGACCTGGTCTATTCGCTGATGGGAGAGGCGAATTACAAGATTGCTCTGGGCGGCGGCTGGAGCATCACCCCGGGGTTTCGGTACATGCAGCAATTTGATGACGGTGCTGGCGCAGTGGGCGGTGCGGCATTGACTGGCAGCCTGGCCAGGACGAGCGGTTCGGCCAAGGGGTACAAGGATGCGGCCAATGTGGACGGCAAGCTTTACGCGGGCAGGGTGGTGGGTAAAAAAGGAGCAGGGAGCCTTCTGGCCGGATACAGTGAGGTTTCCGATGATGCGGATCTGATTGCCCCGTGGCGGGGTTTTCCGACCGGGGGCTACACGCGCAGCATGGCACAATACAACTGGGAGGCTGAGACCAAGTCGTGGATGGTCAAGGTCTTTTACGATTTTGGAAAGGCCGGCTTCCTTGACGGATTTCGAGCCGCCCTTGATTATGCCTACATGAATTACGATGACACCAAAGAACAACTGGCTGGACACAGCAAGACCGACCGAGGGATCATCCACGCGGATCTGTGGTACAAATTCCCATGCCTACCGGCCCTGGAGGCCAAGGTGCGCATCGGGCTGGTGAATGCGAATGCCACACGCACCGGGTCGGATCCTTCATATGACGAATTTCGGGTGGAGTTCAACTACTTGTTCTAGGTGTATTGTCATTAAGAGTTTCAGTCTTAGGGTATGAACCGGGCCGGGTTGCATCTCGACGAATTGGAGGTGCAACCCGGATTCCTGCCTTGCTATCCCACCGGAAAGCGCGTTTTTTCAACAAGGAGCCTGAAATGCCCGGGCTCTCCTGTAAGGGAGATACATCGGTGCCCTGATTTTTCTACGATTTGGGTCAAGTCCGTCCTGGTTTCTGGATCCGAGCAGAGGATTTCCAGGACTTGACCGGGCTTCATGGTTGAAAGTCGCGCTTCCACTTTGAGCAGTGTGATCGGAGCGATTAGGTCCCTGATATCAATCGTCGCGTCCGGTTTGGTCTCTTTCATGTTTCCCGACCTCTTTTCGTCGCCCCAGTAGAAAGACAGTGCGAAAATTTGGGGGATACCGTGTTTCCAAAAAGACAGGCCTTGCATTGTTTTGCTTTGTGTACTATGTTAACATATGTTAAATAGTTAACACGGAGCAGCGGGTTATGGATAAAGATCTTTCGGAATACTGGAAAACGGTTGTGGATATCATGCATGACGGGCTTCTGGTGATGAGTCCGCAAGGGGTCATTGTTTCTGCCAACAAGGCCGCTGAACGGCTGACCGGGTACAAAAGAGGGGAGCTCCTCGGCAAAACATGCGAGATCCTCAATTGCGACGGATGCAAGATTTTTAAGAACGGAAAGACCTGGTGTGGGCTTTTTTCTCACGGGAAGATGCGCAGCAAACGGTGTACGATCACCAGCAAGTCTGGAGAACCGATTCATATTATTAAACGGGGGTGTCTGCTCAAAGACCAGGCTGGCCAGGTGATCGGCGCGGTTGAAACATTGGCGGACATCTCGGAAATTGTCCAGAAAGATGACCAGATCGCACGGATGCGTAGTATACTTCGCAGAAAAGAAGGGTATTACGGTATCCTGGGACGCTCCAAGGCCATGGAC
>JAFDGP010000274.1 GCA_019309245.1 Deltaproteobacteria bacterium
CCGGAGACCGAAGTCGAACGGTTCCAGAAGCTCTACGCCAAGGCCCTGCGCTCTGTGCTCGACGGCAGAATCAAGGCAATCGAGTCCCTGGAATTCGACCGGGAGCTTCGCCAGGTAATGACAGAGGCCGAACGCATTCTCGGGCCGGAACTGGCAGCGGAGATGGAACCGGCGACAAGGGAGTACCTGGAGCGAGCCTTCAAGGTCGGCCAAGCGGTGCGGGGAGTCGCGGCCAACGTGCAGACGCTCTTCGACAAGCCGAGACAAGAAGCCATCGACTGGCTGGTCAAGCACGACCGGTTCTGGCTCGGCAAGGTCTTTCCCGAGCACGTGAGCGACAGCTTCAAGGAGGCAATCGTCCAGGGCATGGAAGAAGGCCTGGGCCGGAAGGCAATCGGCAAACGCCTGCGGGACCTGATGGTCGGCACGCCGGGAGCGCCGGGCAAGATCGAGCTTTACAACCGGGTCGCCGCCGCGAGCATCAGCCGGGCCAACAACTGGGGCGGCATGTTCACGATGGAAGCGGCGGGCGCTGACGAGTATGTGTTCCGGGCAGTGATGGACGAGCGGACCTCGACCATTTGCCGCGAGCTAAATGGCCGGACTTTTTCGGTGCCCCGCGTGATGAAGTCGGTCAGGAAAGCCCTGGACGGCCCACCAAGCGCCATCGAGGACATTGCGCCCTGGCCGAGCTACGACTCGAAGCGCAACGACTTTTTCATCGAGACCGGCGGCGAGCGAAATTACCTGAAGGGCAAGTCGAGCGACTGGCTCGCTGACCACGGCGTGGCCCTGCCGCCTCTGCACGGCTCGTGCAGGTCGGTGGTGGTTTTAAAGAGGTAGCGATGGAAGCGAAAGCGATAACCGAACTCGATGGGATGAAGGGCGACGTGAACGGCATGTCCAGGGAAGCGCTCTGGTACGAGGACGCGACCCTGCATTACCGCTATCACCTGCTCAAGGCTTATGGCCAGAAAAGCGAGGGATGGAGCGGCGAGGACATGGTCGAGCTTCACGCCCGCATCGCCAAGGAACTCGAACGCCAGGGCGCGGCCCACTTCGAGCGGGACGACGATCTGGACCGCGACACCGAGACCTTCCTCAAGCAGTTCACGGTCGATTCCGGGGACGCGGATGACGACGAACCGCCTCCCATGATCGCCTGGATTCAGGAGCGGGAGAGCGTCGAACAGGAAGACGAGATCGACGAGGCCTTCGAGAAGGCCAACTACGTGGGCAACAAGCGGAGGCTGTCAAAGTACATCGTGGGCAAGTTCCCGGACGGCGGCAAGAGCATTTTCGACCCCATGTGCGGATGCTCGGCGATCCTAATCGAGGCGGCGAGGAAGGGATACCGGGTCAAGGGCAACGACCTGTCCATCGTGCCGTTCTGGTACTCGAAGGGCGTATTCGAGGGGGCGCAGCTCTCCGAGGCCGACATCGAGAAACTCAAGAATGCCGCGCCGCACGACGGCTGGCTTACGACCGGATGGAAGGGCGTTTACCCGAGGCCGCGCAACATCCGGCGCTACCTGGACGGCCTTGCCAAGAAGGCCCGGCAGTGGCAGGGGGCAAAAGGACTCGCGGCCAAGGCGGTGGCATCCCGCGTCTTGCAGACGCTCTACTCGGACTCGATCTCCGGCTACTCGACCATCCGCTACGAGACCGAGGACGCGGTCAAGCGCATCGTCGACCGCTCGGCCAAGGAAGTGAACGGTCTCATCGCGGAAGTATCGGGCAAGGGCACGATCACCAACAGCAACGCAGTGAGCATGTCTTATCCCTGGGCCGACGTGGTCTACTTCGACCCGCCATTCTTCAAGCGCGACAAGGGTTACGTGCATTACTTCCAGACCTACAAGGTCATGAACTCGATCCTCTTAGGCAGCGAGTGGAAGGAAGCGAACCTGAAGCCCGAGGACATCCCGCCGGTGCTGGAGAAGCTTTGCCGGAGCTGTAGGCACATCTACATCTCGACCAGTTCGAACGAGGTCGTGCCCTACGCAAAGGAACTCTCGCGGCACAAGAAGACCATGAAGCGGTTCCGGGTGACCTACACCCAGACCAGCGGGTTCGGGTCTCGTGACGATCAACAGCGGGAGCACCTGTACGTGGCAAAGCAAGATGGGGCCGAAGAGGACGATCTAGGCGAGATCGAAAAGCGCCGCCTCGTTCCCTTCAACCAGTGGGGCGGCTCGTCAAAGTACGCGGGCGCACTGGCCAAGCGACTGCCCGAGCACAAGAGATACGCCGAACCCTTCTGCGGAAGCGGCGGCGTGTTCTTTGCCAAGGACGCGGCACAAGAGGAAATGCTCGCGGACACCGACCCCGAGGTGGTTTTCGCCCTGCGCTTCATCCAGCGCATGAGCAAACAGAGCTTCGCGGCGTTGAAGCGCTTCCCCTGGACCGTGTCCCGCGCTGGCTTCGAGCGGGTGAAGCAAGCCAAGCCCCAGTCGGACGCGGAACGATTCTGGAAGCACGTCTTCAGCCGCCAGTGCACCTGGGGCGGCAAGCCCAAGGCGAGCGGCTTCTCGACCATCAGCGACGG
This sequence comes from Deltaproteobacteria bacterium, assembly GCA_019309245.1. Lineage (GTDB taxonomy): Bacteria > Desulfobacterota > Desulfobacteria > Desulfobacterales. Next base: position 2,549 of record JAFDGP010000274.1, read on the forward strand.
CAAGACCTACAGCCTGGACGACCTGTGGAAGTTCAAAGAGCGGCTGAAAGACGCTCGCATCGTGAGCCAGGACTGGAAGAAGACCATCGCCGATTTCGACGGGCCGGACACGCTCTTCTTCATCGACCCGCCTTACGTGGACGAGTGGGCCCACGGCGAGGGCATCCCGCCGGAGGAGATCGCGGAGGCCGTCGGCAAACTGAAGGGCGAATTCGTGGTGGCCTACACCGATTCTGCCCGGGCGCGGAAGGCTCTCTCGAAGGCCGGGAAGCTGTTCAAGATGAAAATCCCGGAGACACGGCACTCTGGCCTGTGGAAGAAGAGCAACCGGCTGTTCGCGGCGAGCGCCGGAATCAAGAAGGAACTGGACGACGAGTTCGTGGAGGACATCGCATGAAACCGGTGCTCTTCGAATACCCCGTCGAAATCTCGAAGGCCTACGAGGAAGAAGGCAACTGGATCGTCGAGGGCTACGCCGCCACCAGCGATTTCGACATGCAGGAGGACATCATCACCGAGGAGGCGATCCGTGCCTCGTCCCGCGACCTGATCGAGAACTCGACCGTGCTGCACAACCACAACCCGGACGAGGCCATCGGCAGGGTGCTTTCGTCTCGGGCCAAGAGCGGCGGCTTGTTCCTGAAGATATTGATCTCGAAGACCGTGCCCGACATCTGGCAGCAGGTCAAGGAAGGCGTGCTCAACAAGTTTTCGGTGCGCGGGAAAATCCTGGACGCGCGGAAGGAATGGGTGCCGCGACTCAAGAAGTACGCACGGCTCATTCTCAAGATGCGCCTGGTGGAAGTCTCGCTCGTGGCGGTGCCCGCCAACCCCAAGGCGCGGGCCATCAACTGGTACGTGGAAAAGGCGCTCGACGAGTTCGAGGAGGCGGGCGGCCGCATCGACACGGCAAAAGGAGGAATGGACATGGACGACGACTTTGTTGTGGAAGAGGAATTGCTGGAGGCGACGGGCGAGCCCGACCTCACCGGCGAGTTCGACAAGGACGACACCCAGAGCAAGGCGGACGGCGAGGAAGCTCCGACCACCGGCCTGGCCGGACGCTTGAAGCAGATCATAAGGATGGTGGACA
>JAFDGP010000275.1 GCA_019309245.1 Deltaproteobacteria bacterium
TGTATCGTTTCAGACAAGTCAAGGGAAAAAAGGTGTTAGTTTGAGACGCCTCCTTCAGTCACACCCATCAAGGCTCTATTTGCATTGAGCCGTTGCTCTTTGACAATTTGAATCATCCTGCGCCTGTGTTCTAGGAGCAGTGTCTTGTTCCCAAGCCTATGGACAAATCCCGGGGTATAATTCCACAATGCCTGGTGGGGCCGAACCTCGTGGTACTCCTCGATGTACCGAGCCATGGAGCGCCGGGCTATCTCCTGCGAGGGATAATCTTCGTTGCAATAGATCTCCTCTTGCTTCACTGTCCTGTACCATCGCTCCTGCCTGGCATTGTCTGTTGGCCTATTCACCCTACTTGGAGAGATGACCATCTCAAGGTCCCTTATCAGCCTCCTGGTCCCATAGGCCATATTGGGGGAACCCCTATCCAGCCGTAGCAGGGGTTTCTGCTCTGAATGCTCGATGCCCTCGTTGATGTATGCTATGACCAGCAGGTCCTTTACCTCACGTTGGCTAACGGTCTTCACAATTGCCCAAGCCACGATATAGCGGGAAAAATAGTCAATTATAGTGAGAAGGTAATGCCTTAGCCCCTTAATGCTCAGTGTGGTCCAATCTTCACCCCAGACCTGGTTGGGCGCAAAGGGCTCGTAATGGGGAGTTTTCCAGGGAGCCTCCCTCAATGGTTGAGGAAAAACCCAACCAAGAGCCCTGAGGATCCGATAGCAACTGGACTCACTTATCCAATGTCCTTCATGACGCAAATACCCGCTGATCTTGCGATGACTCAAATGGGGATGCCTTTTCTTCTTCTCAATGACAGCTTGCTTCTCAGCCTCTGTCAGCCTCAGCACCGAGGGCTTCCGTGCAGCTGATACCCTGCTCTTAAGCCATCCATAGTACGTGGAACGGCATACTCCAAGACGTCTCAATGCAGCAGTCTTCTTTACCCCAGAGGCTTTGAGCTTTTCCACTTCCTCAATGATCCTTTGCCTCTGAACAGCGCTGTAGGTAGAACCCCTAAGCCGGTTGACTAAACCAAGTTCATCCCTGCCTGTCGGCAGGCAGGCTTTTTTTTAGCAACATCAACTCCTGCCTGCCTGTGCGTTGCACGCAGACAGGGGTCTGAATGGCAAGGGCTTCCTTCAGCTTGCGGTTCTCTTCTTCCAGCTGCTTTATCCTCGGATCCACCTTGGGCCGCTTCCCACTCAGAAAGGTCTCGGCTCCTTGCTCCAGGGCCCTTCTCCACCGATACAGAGTCTGAGGATGAATCTGGTATTTCTTGGCAACCTCCACCCCGTTTCCACTCAGCTCCCATTCTTTGAGAACCTGAAGCTTTTCCTGCGGGGTAAACCTCCCTGGCCTTCTGCAATGTTCCGTGATCAGTTGAACGCTCATACATCTTACCTCCTCCTTTATCAATTTATCATCTTCTCTAAGGAGCGTTCAACTAACACCTTTCGAATCCCATTTTTGTCCAGATTGGACTGAAACATTATATGGCCATTTTCCCCGAGGCAATCATCATTTTCTTTCATAACTTCTTTACACAGTCGTGCCTATTGCCCAGGGAACGCTTGAAGGCCGCGTATGCTTTACAACTCAGTTGAAAATTGTTCCTGTATGAGAGATTGATCACCAAACAGATCAGCGGCTGGCGGCGTCCCCACAGGTTGCCCCAAACCCGGCGTAGAATGCGCGGCATGGAATAGAAAGTCCGGTCGCAGGAGAGCATCTCATCACTGATACCATCCAGAGACAGATGCTTATACCGGGCTACCGGGAAGGTCAGCGTGTAGTATTTCCAGTCTTCCGGGAACGTATCGAGAGCGATGCGGCCCTCCGCTTTCATCTCGTCCCACAGGCGCGTGCCAGGCAAGGGCGTCAGAATCAGCGCGTTGAGATTATCCACGCCATACTGGCTGGCTGCTTCGGCGATGCGTTTTCCGATGCCCGGTTCATCCACGTCCAAACCGATAATAAAGGAACCCGAGACCAGGATTCCGTGCCGTTGGATGCGCCGCACAGAGGCCCGAAAGTCCCGGCCCTTCAGAAAATTGAACTTCTTGCTGAGTTCCCTAAGCCCCTTTTGCGTCGGCGACTCGAAGCCGATGAAGACGCCCCGGCAGCCCGCCCTCGCGGCCAACGCCAGGAGTTCCTCGTCATCGGCGAAGTTGATCGTGGCTTGGGCGACCCATTCTTTTTTCAGTTTTGCCTGTATCATGGCGCGAAACAGGTCCTTGGCGCGGGCGATATGTTCAGGACGCGTGCCCACTAGGTTGTCGTCCACCACCAGAACGCGTTTCTCTCGGATCAGCCGAAATTCCCGAACGACGTCCCCAATGGATCGCATCCGGTAATGGGCCCCATTGAACGCTGTCACACTGCAGAATTTACAGTTCAAGGGACAGCCGCGCGTGGTCTGAATGGCTCCGAAGACATATCCTGTAGCCAACAAATCATGACGAGCGGCTGGGATATTGCTTATCTCGGCGAGCCCTCCGTCATACCGGCGTTTCAGGCAGCCGTGCCGAGCGTCCTCCAGCACCTGCAACCAGACACCTTCGGCTTCCCTCGTGACGACGGAGTCCACCCGCTCCATGACTTCGTCCAGGCACATGGTGGCGTGAATACCGCCCATGACAACAGGCACTCCGAGGCGCCGGAAGTAAGCGGCCACTTCATAGGCCCGGTTCGCCTGCGAGGTGAACGCAGTGATGCCCACCAGGTCCGGCAGAGGCATCGACGGATAGTCCGGCGCGCCGAAGTTTTCGTCAACGATCGTGATTTCCCACTCCGGCGGGGTCAGGCTCGCCAGAACCATCAGGCTGAGCGGCTTCCAAACGCGGTAGCGGTTCCAGCGGTTCTCCCTGACTTTGACGATGTTGACAAGCGGGTTGCAGGGATTGATCAAATATAGTCGCATAGCATATATTAGCTCATGGCTGCGGAGTTACTTGTCTCCTGTTTTTGCTCATTGCTGTTTTTATGCATGGATTGTCGTAATACCTATTCATTGGCCTTGATAGGCGGGACCCGACCGGTCTCACCTATCGCTAGTAAACAATACCAACTGACTTTACAAAAAAGAATCAACAAAAGGAAAGCAATAAATAATCAATGGTATTCAACAGTTAGGTTACAGGCCTCTGCAGCTTTCGAAGCCAGATCGCGTACCATATAAATGTAACCGTCGAAAACCCTATGTTTCTTTCCCGCTAACACATAGAGCCTCCCCATCCAATCACCTCTATCTTCCACTAAAAGGCCAGAGACCCTTATTAAGGGATAGACCTTTTTTTTCCAGCAACCGGGTGCTGCAAAAAATATTAAGAGCCTTTCCTTTTTATCTTTTATAAAAGAGAAATAATATGGACACCATGAAGCAATAACATACAGCATAATACTGAATAAGCATTCTAGAAACACAAACATAAAAAGATTTTCGCGGTTCTTACTAATAAGATCATAATTCATTAGACATCATACAAGAGTATACGAACACTCCGGATGGCGAAAAAATGATTTCACGATGGACGGTAGTTTTTGCAATTTTCGAAGTTGGCCGAGTAGCATACTTTTCAATTGATCGGGACCAAATACCTTTTTACGCCCAATTCCATGG
>JAFDGP010000276.1 GCA_019309245.1 Deltaproteobacteria bacterium
ATCACCTGTTCCAGGGCCAACTCCGGACGGGCCATCTACAGCGCCCCACCAGTTGTAGCGGGCGTCTACCGGTGTTTCTGAAAGCAGGTCAGCCGCGTACACGCCATAGCAGCCGTTGCCGGTGATGGAGCTGAACTGGACTATCCCCGTCCCCTCCAGGAACACCACCCCGCCATAGGCAATCTCATCGCTGTTATTCCCGGAAACAATGCTGTTGACCACCTGGTTTCCGCAACCGCCAAAAATACCGATACCGTTCCCGGCATTATTCAGAACCTGCAGCGTATCCAGGGTATTTTCATCAGGCACTTCAGATGATCCATTCAATCGGATCCCGTCAAGATCGTTTCCATTTATCACCGCACTCAAGATCGTATTATTGGAACTTCCCTCAAGGACTTCAATCCCGGTTCCGCAGGCGGTAATGGTAGACCCGCCCAGATCGGCTGTCACCTGGTAGGCCTCAATCAATTGCAGGCCGGTGGTGCAGTCGCTTATTTCGACGCCGCTCATAGTGAGACACCCGCCATCCGTCGTGAGGCTTATGCCTGTGGTAAAATTCTGTAGGATGACATTGTTCAAGGTCACGTGTGCCGACCCCACTGTAGCTTTTAATCCCGTGATCCAGTTGGTTGCGCCACTGCCGTCAATGATTGCGCCTGATCCCTGTATGTCCACATCCTGGGCGAGCGAAATGGGCTCGTCAGTCTCCCCATTGGCGATGCTGTATGTTCCGGTAGCAAGGTTGAGGGTATAAGCCCCGTTGGGAAGGCTATTGATCAGCATAACCGCCCGGTGAAGCGTGGCAAGGGGATATGATTCATCTCCTACGTTTGCATCGCTTCCGCCCGGTGCCACGAAAACTTCCGTGATGTTTGGCACGCTCAAATCACTGGTAGGATTCGTGCCAGCCTGGACCTCCTGGAGGTCCGTCCAACCGTCTCCATCAGTATCTATGATCAAGGGGTTGGTCCCGTACGTGTTTACCTCTTCTCCGTCTGAAAGATCGTCACCATCCGTATCAGGATTCAAAGGATCAGTCCCCGTATCATTCTCGTCGACATAGGTGCCGGTGTTTGTTTCAACGAGGTCGATCAGCCCGTCGTTGTCATCATCGGGATCGTTCACATCGGCTATTCCGTCTCCATCGTTGTCATTTTGCACAGTAATGTTTACTGTTGCTGCATTCGAAACCGCACCCTCGTTATCCTGCACCGTATAAGTAAATGTATCAGCCCCGACAAAGTTCGCATTCGGGGTGTAGTCAACCGTCCCGTCGCTGTTCGGGCTGGCGCTTCCATGTGAGGGTCCACTTGTAATGTTGATCGAGCTTGGATCTATGCTCCCATCTATATCCGCATCGTTAGCCACCGCATTTATATTTACGGTGCTATTTTCCACTACTTCGGCAGCGTCATCATTGGCTGTGGGCACATCGTTTACCGGGTTGAGCGTTACGGTGATGTCTTGGGATACCGTGAGCCCGCCAGAATCTGTAAGACTGAGCGTTATTATATCTGATCCGTTTGCGTCGGCCACAGGGCTAAATGTGACAATGTCATTGTCAGAATCTGTTACTGCTGCGCTAAAAAGACTTGTATCCATCCCGCTAACGCTCCAGTCAAGGGCTGTTCCGCTGTCTTCCACATCGCTTTCGAAGGCAGTCAGGTCCAGTGTCCACGGAGCGCTGTCTTCATCTTTTACTTGGTTAGGAATCGTTCCCACAATGCTTGGAGCATCGTTTACGGCATTCACGGTAAGTAAGAAGGTATCTGATGAGGTGGCATTGCTTTCATCGGTGACGGTTACTGTAATTGTCGCTGTTCCTGAAGCATCAGGGGCCGGATTTAGTGTTATGGTTCGATTTGCATCTGTTCCGCCTAACGTTATATTTCCATCGGGGATCAGGGCTTGGTTATCTGAACTTGTTGAAACTACCAGGTTCGAAGCCGCTGTCTCAACATCTCCAACTGTAAACGAGACGGGACCAACAGGGGTATCCTCATTTGTTATCTGATCCGGTATATCAGAAATAGTTGGCGGATCGTTGACTCCTGTCACCGTAAATGCGGCGCTGTCTTCAGCGTACAGGCTTCCTGGATCTGTGGCACGGAAGGTAATGGTTTCAGCGCCATTCCAGTCAGCACTCGGCGTGGTTATGGTCGCAACCCTGTTACCGTCTATGCTGACCGTAAGCTCAGTATTTCCACTGTACGTCCAGGTCATCTCCGCATCGGTGTTGTCCACATCATTGACGTAGTCATCAAGATTGATGGTGGCAAAGGTTGAGCCTTCGGCAATGGCCTGATCCGGGATGTCGCTCACGATCGGTGGTTCATTTACGTTATTCAGGTTGATGGTTATAGTAGCTGTATCACTCAGAGCCGGGGTACCGCCATCTGTGACTGTTACAGTCAGTGCAAAGCTGGGATTTGTTTCAAAGTCAATTTGGGAGGAATTATTCACCGTTATCGCACCACCAGAGCTATTAATTACAAAGGCATTGCCCGTATTCCCTTCGGTGATGGCATAGCTCAGCGTGCTATTCGGTGGCGCTGTGTCCGGATCGCTGGCTTGAACTGTGTAAACACTGGTGCCATTCGCGCTGTTTTCATCGATGCTTACCGTAGCATCTTGTGCTGTTGGCGCTTCATTGACATCCGTTACCGTAACAGTCATTGGTTCTTCATAGGTACCACCATGCTGGTCATCGGTCTGCACACGGATGCTGTAAGAACTCTTTGTTTCATAATCAAAACTTGCTGCTGTGAGGAGCTGACTGCCAGAAATAATAAAAGAACTGTTATCTGTATCCCCGGTGCCGGCAACCAGACTATAGACATGGATGTCCCCTGTATCCGGATCAGTTGTAGTAAAGGTGCCCACAACGGTTCCTGTAGGCTGGTTTTCTGCGACCGTGTCAGGTGTAAGAGTGATGTCGGTTGGGGCATTGTTAAGAGACCCCCCGATCCAAGGGGAAAAATCCACGTTGTTGCTAACTTGGTCACCCAGTCCGCTTGTGTTCAGTGTGGGATGATACGGGCCTGTTGGAGTACTCCAATCATTGTAAGTGGCATTGATCACAGTGCCATTATTATTCGAAGCATTGATACCAGTGTGGCTGGGCCCTCCAAGGGAAAAAGTATTTGCATTTGGTTGTGAGCCCCCAATAACTGGTTCTGCCCCGCCAACGCAGGTAATTTCTTCAGTAGTATTGCCCAAAAAACTGCACCCTAATATCAGCCCCGTATATTCTATTCCTTCCACGTAGAGGCCGCGAGTATTATTCTGAAAGGTGCATCCTGAAAAATTTACTAAACTGTGAAGGGATGATACACCGTTCCCCGTGTTGTCTAGAAACTCGCAGTCAGTGACAGCAGCGGAATTGATTGAATTATTAAAGAAGACACCGTGCTTGGCGCTCTGCTCAACAATACAGTTTTGCAAGGTTACCGGACTTCCTGTCTCAGGTATCGTGTCTACGGTCACCATCCCGTTGAAACTGCCACCGCCACCATATCGAAATACAGCATATGATAGCGTACCACTACCTCCCACGCTCCCAACAAAGTTTATTTCATCCCAATCGCCGGGAGCAGGGTTGGTTGCATTTCCATC
>JAFDGP010000277.1 GCA_019309245.1 Deltaproteobacteria bacterium
CGGTGGGCGCGCCGACGTACTTGTGTACTTCAAGCGCCCACCAACAAAGCAGATCCGGTAAAATCGGCATCCCCGAAGGGCCAAAAAAACGAAGATAAAAATGGATCTGCCTACGCTCAAGCCAGGGGAAACGTTTCAACGAGCACTTTTCGGTTAACACATTGCAATCGCGTCAAAAGGATCCCATCTTCGTTTTTTTGGCGGTGGATTTGGGCACGGTTCCGTCAATCATGCAAAGCCTGCCGGGCGATGTGCAGATTCCTGCGAGCGCCCTGGTGCTTCGGGTTGATGCGCAGGGCCTCGGAAAACTGAACAATCGCTTCATCCACCCTCCCCAGCCTGAAAAGGGCGGTTCCGAGGTTATTTCGGGCTTCCACATGCTCCGGCATGAGCTTTACCGCCTTTAAAAACAGCTTCAAAGCCTCGGAGTATTTTTCCTGCGCGGCAAGAGCCAATCCCAGGTTGTTCAGGGCATCCACGCACATCGGGTCAATTCGAAGGGCCTCCGAATAACAGGCAACCGCTTCATCAAGCTTGCCCTGATCATAATATGCGCTTCCCAGGTTGTTGTACACCTCGGCATCATGTGGTCTGATTTGAAGGGCCTGCAGATAGTGGGCAACGGCCTTGTCAAGCTCCCCTTTTGCAACCAGCACGGCCCCCAGGTTGTTGTGCGCCTGCGGATACCGTGGGTTGAGTTGCAGGGCCTTCTGATAGCAGTGCCGGGCCTCATCAATGCGTCCTTGCTTGTACAAGGCCAGGCCAAGGTTGTTGTAGGGTCTGGGCTTTCGGCCGGATTTCTTGACACAGTCCGTCCAAAACGTGACCGTATCCCTCCACACGGCGTTTCTCTGATAGGTCCAAGCCCCCAACACCAGAATAACAGCACCCACCACCGCAAACAGCGCCCATTTTTTGTCGCAATACCTGTCGATCAGAATCAAGACCGGCAAAAAGAAAAGCATGGATGGCAGGTACACCCGGTGTTCGTAGATGATCTCAAGACCGATTACCGAGGACTCGATCACCAGATTTCCGAAGAACCACAACACACAGAACGATACCACCGGCTGCCTTTTTGCAAAACCAACCGCCCATGCAAGAGCCCCAAGGATCCCTGCCATGCAAAGGGCTGTGGTTGGCGGCGCCATCAGGCCGTGAGACAAAGAAAAATTGTAATCAAAATTCAGCCTCGAGGGATGTGGATAAACCAGGAGGCTGATGTAATGGATGATGACCCGGAACTCCGTCAGCACCCTCTGGATCACCGTGAATTCATGATACCGGTAGCCTGACAAGACCGCCCTTATCGGATGCCCCCCGAGATAAATCCATAACAGCAAACACAACAGGGCTGACAGACCTGCCATATAGGCCACGTTTCGTTTCAACCACCCCATGGTAAGGTGTTGAAAAAAAAACCATTCATAAAGCAGAATAAAAAAAGGCAGGGTCGCGGCAATCTCTTTTGAACCCAGGGCCAGGAGTCCGGACAACGCACACCCTGAAAACCACCCTGCCCGCCTCAGCGGTTTGTTGCTGAGCCTGCCCTTGATATAAAGCACCATAGACAGGATAAAAAACATGGCCGCCATGCTGTTCATGCGCTGGACGATGTAGGTCACCGACTGGGTCTGGATGGGATGGACCAGCCATAACAGGGCACTCAACAGGGCGATCATGGAAGACCCCGAGGGGGTGGTCCAAGCCTGCAAACACACCGGGGCGGCGTTGCCGCTCGTTCGGACCAGCGTCAACGTGGTCTTTATAAAACCGTACAGCAGGATACCGGCCAACACATGGACGGCGATATTCACCCCATGATAGCCCGCCACCCGGTATCGGTGAAAATAATAGTTCAGGGCAAAGGAGAGGTGGGCGACCGGCCTTTTGGAAAATCCCTTGACCCCTGAAACAGTGCGCCAGAGGTCTTCCAGGCTCAGGTGGGTCAACCGTATGTAGGGGTTTTTCAGGATACTGGTGTCATCGTCGAACTGGAGAGGGGCATTCAGGGTGTTGGAATAGATCAATACCGCCAAAACAATGAACGGCAAGATCACCCATGCCCTGCTTTTTGCGAGGGATTGAAGATTCATGAATTCCCAACCTTGCCAGGCCGGAACCAAAAACAAAAAAAAATTATCACGAAAGCACGAAAGATTGAAAGCACGAAATAAAAGACGTTGAGGCTTTCGTGTTTTGCGGCTTGACGCCTTGAAAACATCACATGATAAATTTTTTTTGGTTCCGGCCCGCCAACGTTAGGGTTACGAATCCGCCATCTTACGAAACAGGGCCGCCATCACCCTTTGATACTGCTCGAACGCCGTTTTCAGCCAGGGGGGCGTCGGCCGAGATGATGTTGTATGGGAATGGAGTGTCTTGTTCTCCGAACCCGCCTGGCCTTGATTTTTTCCTATTTTGGCCAATGCCTTATAGGCATTAAATCGGATGTACTTTTCATCACTGCCTAACAGTCGATTTAAATTTGGGACGGCTTGAGTCGCACCGATTTCACCAAGCGCCCAAATGATAGGATAGGGCTCTTTCTCTTGCTCCAATAATGTGAGGAGGACAGGGACTGCCCCCTTGTCTTTGGCCTTTCCCAGGGCCTCCACCGCCAACATGCGCAACTGCGTATCTTTTTCTTTTAAAAACCCTCTTAACACATCCACAGGCACGGGCATGGTCCTGCCGAGCTGGCCCAAGGCCTTAATGAGGGCAATCTGAATTTCTCTTGACTCCTTTCGGGAACCCAAGAGGTTACCCATGACACGGACAGCCTTTTCACGGCTTTCCTGACTCACCAGACCATCCCATAAAGAAAGCGGAAAGGGCCGTTTGGCAGAAATTCTGGCAATGGCTTCCTTTTTGATGATGGCATTCGGACTTTGCAGATCACGAAGATCCTGATCCGTCACACCGCCGCACCCACTCACCATGAGCGCTATGAACAGGCCGACCGGAAACAACCGGACTTTCATTGTCCCCGCCTCCCTATTGCATGCATCACACGCCCCCGCCCGGGCTGAATTCCGGGCCGTAGTGCCCGGCATAATACTGTTGAAATACATGGGTGCCTTTTTGAATGGGAACCCTGTTGAGCACAAACCCCAGGGGGCTGATGCCAGCACGGGCCATGAGATTCAGCACCTCATGCACCGCCTTTTTGGTGGTTTTGCCGCTCTCCAGGACAACCAGGCAATCGTCAGTATGCCGGGCCAAAACCAGGGCATCACTTTTTACCAGCACCGGGGCCGAGTCCAGAATCACCATGTGGCCTCGGCGCTTCAATGCTGCAATGAGCTGTCCGATTTCCTCTGACTCGATGAGTTGGCCCGGATCATGAAATGGCCGACCGCTGGTGACAATCTGCAGGCCCTCCACTGCTGTGGGCTGCAACACCTCATCCAGGGGAGCCCCGTCCAGGAGGTACTCCACCAGCCCGTGGTCATTGCGAAGGCCGAAATAGGTGTGCAACCGGGGCCGTCGGATATCCGCATCCACCAATACCACGTGCTTGCCTTCACGCGCCACAGAGATCCCCAGGTTCACCACAGTGGTGGACTTGCCTTCGCCCGGACCACCGGAGGTCACCAATAAGGCAT
>JAFDGP010000278.1 GCA_019309245.1 Deltaproteobacteria bacterium
TGGGCAATCCACCCCGACGGGACCCTGTAAATCCTTCAGGTCAGGACCCTGGAAGTGGCCCCCATCCCCAAGTACCGGGTTCCAACCGCAAAAACAGCCATCGATCAGAGACCGATTCTACAAGGGGCGTGCGTGCATCCGGGCGTGGCCTCCGGACCGGTGTTTGTCGTTTCGAATCTTGACGTCATGGACGTTCCTAAAGGAGCGATCCTGGTCACCGCCACGATGGATCCGGAAATCGCCAAGGTCATGCCTCTGGCAGGCGGGCTTATTTCCGAACGGGGCAGCCCCACCACCCACCTGGCCACCATCGCCCGCGAATTTAACAAACCCACGATCATCCACACCAAAGAGGCAACCCGGCTCTTGCGCCACGGTGAATGCGTGACCCTGGACGCGGCCAACGGCCGGGTCTTCCGGGGGCGCATTGCATCCTTATTCACACAACCGGCTGCTGTGCAAGCCACCCCGGAGGCTCCGGTGGAGGTGAACCGGCCGCTCATTAAGCATGTCATGCGGGACATCGTGCCGCTTACACTTACACACATTCCGAGCGATTATACCCGGGAAGTGATGATGAAATCGGAAGATTTCCGTACCATTCACGACATTATCCGCTATGTCCATGAGGTCTCTGTGCGAGAGGTTTTCCGATTCGGCGGGACCCGGGAGGGCGATGTCGCCCATATCCTGAACCTGTCGGGTGTTCCGATGCAATTCTACGTGATTGATATCGGAAACGGCCTCATCCCTGAGGCTACGTTCAAGCGCAAAATCATGGCCTCGGATATCACGTGTGAGTCTTTCCGATCTCTGGTGGCGGGAATGACCCACGAGGGCGTGTCATGGGCGGGTCCGGTCGAGTTTGACCTGGCCGGCTTTTTCTCCGTGGCTTCTCGCTCCTTTGTAAGAACGGACATCACGGACAGGGGCGGAAGGGCCTATGTCCTATTGTCTCGAGACTACCTGAACTTCCATTCTCGCCTTGCCTATCATTTTACCGTCGTGGACGCCATGTGCACCGATGTTTCGGACAACAACTACGTTACGTTCCGGTTCGGCGGCGGTGGCGCCGAGGCCGGAGGCCGGGCAAGGCGGGCCTTGTTGCTCAAGGAAATCCTAGAATCCTTCAATTTCAGGGTCGGCATCAAGGGAGACACGGTGAGTGCCATGTTCAGGCCAGGCGACCGGGCCGGGATTCAAAGGCGACTGGACCAGTTGGGAAGATTGATGGGCTATACGCGACAACTGGATATGTGCTTGAAAACGGAAGAAGACCAACAAAGGTACATTCAGGCTTTTTTGGACGGAGATTATTCGGCGCAGGGGTGTCGCATCCCACAACGCGCCTACTGAGGGAAGGAGGGGTACGATTATGCTTGTCTGGAATAGAATCGTAATCAAGTTTTTCAGGTGGGTAGCCGGTGTCCAGTGCCTTCAACCCGAGCCTGAGGGTCCGGCCCCCGGGTGTCTTTCGGACAACAGCCGGCATACAGGAGGCACTCGGCAACACCAGCAGCCGTGCCGATTGCCGGTACCGGCTCAAGTCCATCGTGGTTACCAGGCCGCAAAGACAAATATCATGACAATAAAAGGGGGTATGAGTGGGATATGATGAAAGAAATCCTGTATATCGAAAATGTAGTGGATGAAAAGTCCAGTCAGGTCAGCGAGGCCATCAGCCTTGCCACAACCAAGGGGCTGGGGCTGTCCGTGCTGTTTGTGGTTCCCCTTCACCCGGATGTAACCGACTGGGTGGACGTGCAGGAAAAGCAGCTCGATGAAGCGGAGGCCAATGTGGAAAGCTTGGGCAAGAAACTGGAATCCGAGCTTAAGGAAAAAGGACAGCCCTTCAAGTGGAAGATGATTCGGGGCACGGGCGACGCCATGCTGGAATCTATCGGCGAGTTCATGCCCGCAGATGTCATGCTGGTGGGGAAACTCGACCTGGAGCCCCTGGGTGAAAAGGGGGTACACAACCTGGAGGACCTGAGCAGCCGATTTCACTGCCCGGTTCTTCCGGTGGAACGGCTCCTGGCAGGAAGCGAGGTCAAACAAAAAAATAATATTGTGCGTTTTCTGTCATTCGGCGTTCTTTCGGCGGCAAGTTATTTCTTGTTTTTTCCGCAACTCGACCGGCTGAACCATGCCTTGTTCATGAAAGGAACCATCCTGGGGGGATTGGCGGTCATGGCTGTTGTGGGCATTCATGCGTACGTCTACGGAAGCTTTACGGAATACATCCCGAAGTTCCTGGGGTTGGAAAAACCCGGTGGCGGCGGCCACTAACGGCACCCTGTGTTGAGCGTTTCAGGATGGTCGCGGTACGGATATCTGAGCGCCCCGGCAACCCTGTCCGCATTGTGCACAGGTTCTTACCAAGAAGATCAAAAATATAAATAAGGAGGAAGATAGAATGGCAGCTCCTGTATCAGGGCATGTCAGCCCGGAACAACTTAGCATCGTCACTGATATGCTTGCGAGTGGTCAGTGGAAATACTGGGGGATGGCCCTCCTGGGATTCATGGGAGGAACACTTTCCGGCTTTATCGGATCAGGCGGGGCCTTCTTGATGACCCCGGGGATGATGAACCTCGGGGTGCCCGGGGTTATGGCCGTAGGGGCCAACATCACCCACAAGTTCGGCAAGGCCATGATGGGCTCAAGAAAACACGGTGAGTACGGACATGTGGACAAGAAACTGGCGATTTTTCTTCTCATCACGGCCTTGATCGGGATCAAGCTGGCCGTATGGGTCAACGGCTATATCTTCCATGTCCTGGGAAAGGCCGGATCGAGCCTGTATGTAAGCGTGTTTTTCGTGGTGACCCTGACCCTGATCGGCGGATCCATGCTCAAAGATGCGCTTCGGAGCATGAAGGATACCGCCGCCGGTCCCTCAAAGGCCCTGCTGGCACTCTCCAGCAAATTGAAATTCCCGCCCATGATCAATTTCCCGGTATCCGGCGTGCAGATCTCTTTGTGGACCATGGTGGTGATCGGAACCGCCATCGGATATATGGCCGGCACGATCGGCGTAGGCGGATTTATCGGGGTTCCCGCCATGATCTATGTGTTTGGGGTACCCACCGTGGTCGCAGCAGGCTCTGAATTGTTTCTGGCCATGTTCATGGGAGCCTGGGGGGCCTTTAATTATGCACTGGGCGGATTCGTGGACCTGCGGCTTACCCTGCTCCTTTATGCCGGTTCCCTTGTGGGCATCTACGTAGGCGCGATTGGTACGGCCCTGGTCAAGGAACTCTACATCCGGTTGATCACCGCGTTGTTGATCCTGCTTTGTTGCATATCCCGGGCCCTGGCGGTACCGGAATATTTGAAAACACTCAAGTACATCGAACTATCCGAAGCCGCTGCCAAGTGGTGTGAGATCGGGAGCAAGATCTTTCTGTTCGGTAGCGGCATCATCGCCACAGCGCTGATTATCTATTTTACCTTCAGAGCGCACTTTCAGAAGGAACGGCTGACCAAACAATACCAGATCCCGGCCGCACGGGCCGGAGAGGCCTGACATGGGAAACCTTGACTCGCCGATATACATCATATGGACGGATAAAGGGTGAAGGGCTTTTGCCCTTCACCCCG
>JAFDGP010000279.1 GCA_019309245.1 Deltaproteobacteria bacterium
ATGAGACGACCATCGGGATCGATATCGACCGAAACAAACACTATGATTTGTATATTTACTATGCCTCAAGAGCGCCGGTCTATATTGGCAATCAACTGGATGCCAAGAGGAAGGCAGTGATTCCAAACGGAAATGATGTCAGGCCGATCGAAAAATGGTTTGATTACGTCTTTTGCCAGGCTGAAGACAACTTCAGGTACTTTGATGAATCCGAAAAAGGGGTTTTGCTCCGTCCATGTGTGATCATTCCGGTGGACCATACTCAGGAGGTAGAAGGGTTACCCGAGGAGTTTTTCCTGACGGTATTCAATCCTTATGAGTTGGACAGACACTATGAGGACGGGTTCAAGCCATACAAAGGATATGACCTGCTTTACGAGTTGGCGGATTATTTGTCTATGCCCCTGGTGTGGTGCCACTGCGACGAATCCGTGAAGATCGCGCATAATATTAAAAAGCACCCGAACATCATCCACATGCACAACCTTGAACAAGAAAAGATGTATTCCCTGTATGAACATTGCACGGCCTATGTCAGCTTTTCACGAGAGGAGAGCTTTGGATGGGCAGTGGCGGACGCTTTGATGTATAACAAGCCCGTGATTTCGAGAAGGGTCGGGGTGATATCATCGCTTCGTCCTGAGGAAAAGGGACTTTACCTTTATAAAGACCGTGATGAGTTGAAAGCGCTTCTCGGACGTCGATCCTTCGAAGACGGTGACTATGATAAACATCCCTTTTCTGTAAAGGCTTTTGAAAAAAAAATGATGGCTTTGTGCAAATGATCACGGGATGGCAACGCTTAACGTAGGATCCATGGGGGCAAGAAAACAGCGCAATCATGGCGTTCGGTCCGACCGGAATTCCAAATCGGCAACCTTATCGCTGTGTATGATCGTTAAGGACGAACAGGCTTGGTTGGGGCGTTGCCTTCAGAGCGTCAAAGGATGCGTGGATGAGATCGTTGTCGTGGATACGGGATCCACGGATCGGACCGTAGAGATCGCAAAAGGATTTGGTGCAAGAGTGTATTTTCATCCCTGGGAAGGAGATTTTGCCAAACATCAAAACCAAGCCATCGACCATGCGACGGGCGATTGGATCTTGCGCATGGATGCAGATGAGGTCCTGGCTGCGGATAGCTGCAAAAAGATCAGAGAGGCGATCGAAGATGATAAAGCCGATGCTTTTTTTATCAACTATCTGAGCTTTTTCAACAACGGCGCCAGTTGTTTGAGAGAAAGCAAGATCAGGATCTTTCGAAATTTGGATGAAATACGTTACCAGGGGGCGGTTCATGAGCAGCTGACAGGATACAGGCACCCCAGGACCTTGAATGTGGATACCTATCACTACGGATATGACCTGAATGGAAAAGAAAAAGAGAGAAAACTCCGGCGCACTACCGCCCTGATCAAGAAAGAGATCGACAAAGATCCGAAAAATTATTTCCAGCATCTGTGCCTGGCTCAGTGCTATGCAGTCAATGACCAATATCCCGAATCAATTGAGCAGGCCTTTATTGGACTCAGATTGATGAATGAGTTTAACGTCGAGGGCCATGAGAAATTGTGGGCGCTATACATGGTTTCGAGTGGCTTTCTCAAGATCGGAGATCTGCAAGAGGCCGAAAAACATGCAAAAGAAGCTGTGGCCATTTCGCCGGATCATCTGGACTGCTTGTTTGTTCTGACGGTCGTCTATCACATGAGAAAGGACTGGGAGAAACTTTACGAGACAGCCCTCGGTTTTCTAAAGGTGCGTGAAGCGTTGGATCACGCCCCCGAGGAATATGCCTTTTCCAGCTTCAACATGAGCGGTGAGACATGGCGCGTTCATATTGCCCTGGGAGATTTTTATCTTGACCGCAAGGACATGGAATCCGCCTGCAGACACTTTGACAAGGCGACCTTGCTCACACGAACGCCTCTGGAATGCCATCAATTGATTGGCGGCTGTTACCGGCGAGCTGGCCTATGGGACGCAGCAAAAAGACACTATGAATTGGCCCTGCGATACAACGTCCATGACAACACTTCCGCCTATGGACTGGCGGTGTCGTTGAAATTGTCCGGAGATGAACAAACATATCTGGATTTCGTGCGCAGATTCGAGGACAGCAAGGTTAACCATGCGGGCCTTTGCATAGAAAAGGGGATCGTTAGCCTCAAGGACGGGGCATATGATCGGGCTGTCGAGTACTTCGAAAAGGCCCAGGCGCTTGATCCAAACTGGACTCGTGGCTCCAGCCATACGAGTGATGGTTGGAAGAGAGAGCAAGGGGTGTTTCCCGAAACCGGAGACAACGATGAAGCCATCACTCCCGCTCGTGATCAGGAGAGACCCCCGTGTCGATTCAATAGTCTAATTGTTTGAGGATCGGGTTATACAGTTTCTTGGTGTAACACAGCCTGTTGAAGCAAAAATCTTCGGCCAGCGTTATGTGTTGCGGCCGGTCAACGACATGGAGGTTGGGCCGGAGGACATCCTGGTCGCTGATGATGGGGCGGGTTCAGAGTTGGTGGCCCGCCACAAAGGGGTGATTTTAAAGGTCTCGCTGGATACTCGGCGAGCCCAACGGTTTCCAATCCTGTGTTCAAGGAATACTGTCATCCCTGAGGGGGCCAGGGTATTGATTCTTCGTGCCGGCGGGATTGGGGATCATATCATGTCGGGTCCTGCGATTGAGGCGTTTCGAAAAAAACGGCTCAACCAGGACGGACAAGCGCTTTGGTTGAGTGTACAGGCGGATATGTTCCCGCTCTTTGAATCTCATCCGGACATTGACCGCCTGTTGCCGCTGCCTGCAACCTTGGACCAGGTGCTTGAGGCGGACTATGTCCTGGATCTGTCTTCCATGATTCAAGCTGAAGACTTTACCCTGATGCATCCCATAGACGTGTACATGGCAGCTTTTGGGGTGGCGGGTGATGCGAGGGAGCAATCCATAAAACCTTTTTTGCGATGGTGTCGGCCACAGCCATCCCAGGCGTGCACACACTTGCTTGAGGGAATCAGAAAGGACAACCCCGGAAAAAAACTGGTTACTCTTCACTGGCAAGCCAGCGTTCAGCTCAGGACTTTTCCTCCGGAAAGGTTTGCTCGTTTGACCTGGATAAATCGGGATTGTGTTTTTCTGGTAGCTCATCATTGCAGCCAGTCGGAAAACACCCAGCGGATGATTCAAGAATACGGCCTCAATGCGATTAATTTAAGTGCATACATGACGGAATTGGATAACTTTCTATACATCATAAAGGCCTCAGATTTCGTCATCTCTGCAGATACCTGCGCCTACCATGCGGCGGCTGGTTTCCGGGTGCCTTCCCTGTCACTTTTCGGGTCCCTGTCATCGCATTTGCGGACATCGTATTACCCGGACAATATCGCTTTGGACGCTCACTATGTCGGCAAATCCTGCCGGTCTCCGTGCGGTCGTCATAAGGGCAAATGCCCGGAAGCCCACCTCCTGGGCACACCATACAGCCCGTGCCTGCTGTCCTATGCCGAAGACAGAATCAACGCCGCCTTTGAACAACTTAAGGCACGGATGTTATGAAGAAAAACAGACACAACATCTCCAAAGATGCGTCAGTCAAA
>JAFDGP010000280.1 GCA_019309245.1 Deltaproteobacteria bacterium
GCCAGGTGAGACCCGAGATTCCGAGGCCGTTGTTGCCCCGTGCCCCGATGATGCCGGCCACATGGGTCCCATGGCCGTCGCTGTCGTCGTCCGGGTCATTGTCTTCGTTGACGAAATCCCAGCCGTAATAGTCATCCACCTTGCCGTTTTGGTCATCATCGACCCCGTTATACCCCGGGTGGCCGTGGATCCAGTCTTCGCGGGTATTTCGCCAAATGTTTGCCGAAAGGTCCTCGTGATCCAGATCCACCCCGGTATCCAGGACGGCTACGATTACCCCCGTGCTTCCCGTCGTGGTATCCCACGCTTCCGGCCCGTCGATATCTGCGTCCTGGATACCGTCCAGTTGGGCCACATTGTTCAAGGCCCATTGAAGTCCAAAGCGTGTATCATCGGGAATTGCAGCACCCCAACGGGTATAGTTGGGTTCGGCATACGCCACATCCGGGTCCAGGCGGTAGAGCTCCGCGGTCTCCTGTTCGTTCCAGCCTTCCGGGACCCGGACGCGGTCCACCCGGACATGAGGAAAATGCTGTACGGTTTCCGCTCCCACAAAGCCGTGGGTGCTTCGGGCGGTGGCCTCGGAGGTCTCAGGCTTAAACTGTACCAGGATCTCTCCGGGCGCCCATAACGCATCCTGCCGGCCAAACAAGCGGTCCGGCGCCAGCACAACCAAAAAAACCAGTACCATGGTCAGAGCCCCAGGGGGCCATGGGAGTCTGTGACCGCAGAATTGGTGTACCTTGAATATGGGGATCGGGGTCCTGTTTGTGTTCATGGAAAACCCGGTACCGGCAAGGCCGTTGAGCTGTGAACAAGGGCCCTGGGGTTACCGGGTTTGTCGAAAAGCAGGAATCATGCCCCGTGAAGAGAAACAGGTTTTATGATGAAAATTCCAATGGTTAGAAAATCAAGGCGAGGTGTCTTGCTGGCACCGATGACACGCTGTTGACACCGTCACGATAAAGACGTCAGATCCTTGACACTGGGGGTTTTCACCGTTGAGGCTCAATGATGACCTTCAGCGAATCGCGGGCTTCTTCCACCAGCCGGAATCCCCGGGCTGTTTCTCCCAGGCCAAGCCGGTGAGAGATCATTTCTTTGACGCGTACCCGACCGGCGCGAATCAGGTCCAAGGCCATCACATGATCCGCCGGGCTGCCGGCATAGGACGTGGTCAGCGCTATGTCGTTTCCAAAAAACACCTCGTTAATGGACATCTCGATGGTGACCCCGGGGTCTGTAGGGGCAAAGAAAAGTACGGTTCCGCCCCGCTCCACCAGACGCAGGGCGGTCTCATTTGCGCTCTTGGCCCCCGTGCATACCAGCACCTTGTCGGACAGCCGGCCGTCATTGATTCGTCTGATCTGCGCGGAAACATCGTCTTGAGCATGAATGCCGGCGTCTGCACCAAATCGTCTGGCCGTTTCCAGGCGGTCTTCATTGACATCCACGGCGGTCACCCGTGTGGCCCCCAGGGCGCAGGCCAGGGCCACGTGGAGCAGACCGGCCACCCCGCAGCCCAGTACCGTGACCGTGTCGCCCGCTGTGACCGCGGCCATCCTCTGGCCCCGCAGCACACAGGCCAGGGGTTCTGCAAAACAGGCTTCTTCCCAGGAGAGCTCCTCGGGAATCCTGTAGACGCCTCGATCCACATTGATGGCAGGCAGCCGAACAAATTCAGAAAAACCTCCCGGGTCAAATCGTGTCTTTCGCAGGGTGTCGCAGGCGGTATGATGGCCCCGCAAGCACAGGCGGCAGGTATTGCACGGGACATGATGGGAAGCCACCACCCGATCTCCCGGCGCATAGCCCTCCACCCCTTGGCCTATCTCGACCACTTCTGCGGCGATCTCGTGGCCCAGGACCACAGGGGCCTTTGTGATCCGATACCACTGCATCACATCACTGCCGCAAATCCCGCAGGCGTGGATTCGCAGCAAAAGCTCTCCCGGGCCGATCTCGGGTACCGGAAGCTCTTCGATCCGGATGTCCCGGTTATTGTAATACATGGCCACGCGCATGGCACCATCCCCTCGAATGCTCGACGACAAGAAGCCTTTCCGCCTGTCAAGGGCGGCGTTGCTTACTCGAAATCTTTTTCTCCGAACACCTCGGCCTCATAGACCTCCACCTGTGTCTTGGGGTCTTTCCAGGCGGAAGAAGACATGCCGCCTTTGAGGCAAAGGTGTTCAAGAAACTTTTCTTTGTCGGGAAGTTGCTCCCATACCTGCGGCAAAAAGGTGGATCGTTTGAAGCCGCGAGAAAGAATCACGCCGTGAATCCCTGGGCGCAACTGGCGTTTCAGGTCCTCTCCGTCTTTAAAGGCGATCCGTTTCGGCACGGTCAGGACACTGATCTCGATGTCGATGTCAGGCAGTTCCACCTCGGTCAGCGGCGGGAACCTGGGGTCGCGAAAGGCTGCGTTGCGGGCGTTTTCTTCCACACATTCCACCAGGGGTGACAACGGTTCAATCGTGCCGATACATCCCCGCAATTGCCCGGACTTGTGCAGGGTGACAAAGCATCCTCTGTTTTCCCGCAAAACAGCAGACCCGGACTCCGGCCGCTTCACCCGGGCTCCATCCACGAGCCGGTGCTCGATCGCGGATCGGGCCAGTGTCAGAAGCGCCTTTCTGTCATTTCGGGATACCTGGTCTTTCATGGTCGAGGACATCTCCTTTCCGGCCACAAAAGCAATGCTCGCGTAACCGACCACACGGCTCTTGTCGCCCGCAGTGTCACCGGAGTTTTTGTAATCAATCAGCCTTGCCTGCCAACCTTTGATCTGGGCAAGGCGCATCAGTGTCAAGACGGCCTGTTTTCCGCAGGCCTGGCACAGGGCCATGTCGGAAAAGGCACCGGTAGTGATGGCGTGTGTGCAGATCTTATCCAAGTCTTTGGCGGTCTTGTAACTGTAATAATGCGACAGATCGGAGCTTGCCACCACCAGGGTATGCATATCCACATACGGCGCCAGTGCAGAGGCCAGGGCCTGCGGGTCTGCATTGTTGGTCAGGATGGGGACGATATCAAAATTGTTTAATACGACCTGCAAGAAAGGCAGTTGGACCTCAAGGGAATGCTCCTTTTGGTGGGCGGCTGCGACCGAGTCCACAAAGGGCAAGGCCTTGAGCTTTTGGACAAGACCGGCGACCGGAACGTGTCCCAGCGGGGTCTCATACGCGGCCACATCCGGGACAGAGGCCTTGCTCAGGGGCACATGGTGGCTGGGGCCCAGCAGGATCACGGTCTTGGTGGACGGGTCGATCTGTTTATAGCCCGCCGCCGCGACCACGCCGGAGTAACGGTATCCGGCGTGTGGGCTCACAAGCGCGTGGATGACACCCTCTATATGCGCCCCGGAGGCATCGTGGAGCAATTGCCGGACCGTGCTCCGAAGCTGTGTCGGATCTGCGGGATAAAACAGCCCCGCCACAGCAGGGGGTCTCAAGGACGGCGTGCCAGCCTGTTTTGCATGGCTCAAAATCGGCCAGGAGACACAGAAAAAAACAAGCAAGAAATGCCCAGCGCGTCGGTCAGCCGTCAGGTCCACCTCCCAGCGATGGGGGTCCGGCAAAATCGGCACAGG
>JAFDGP010000281.1 GCA_019309245.1 Deltaproteobacteria bacterium
GCCATCCGGCGGGTTACCCGGAGATATGGATGAAAAAGCTCCAAATCCTCCACATGGATGCCCCGGCAGTGTGCGCAGAGTACTTTGCGATATCGGCAAGTAACCCAAACCCGGTGTCATCATCGGTGGTAAAAGTCTGTAAATCACCGGAAAGGTCCCCCTTAATGATCGAGGTGATGTATCTTCAATTATCTCAACATGCAGCTGCTAACTGAAATGAAAGAAGAGAAAGAAAACGCTGTTTAACCATATGGCCACCGCACAAATGTGCGAAAGAGCCTTGACACTACCGTTCTGCAAAGGTCTCTTCTCATATCCATGGTGGTGTCCACTGTTGCGTTCTGGAAAAGGCCAAGATCCAGCACAGACCATAGAGAACCAACAGCAAGACGGTAGCCCTGGCAATATGGGTTGCCTGTTTTCTTATATCCAATTCGTGTCGAGATTGATACAGGATCACCATGACAAAACCGGCGAAAGAAACGATGCCCAGATCCAGGATGTGGAACGAATCCCGGAGATCAGTTCCCGTCACGGTGTGAATCTTGACCAACAGGGCGACAATGTAGACCGTGGCGATCCACAGGAAGGTTCGAACGACCCTGACCACCATATTCACTGATATTCGCATGAGGGTCCCGCCCCGGGTCCGGACGCTACTGAAGTTGTTTGCTGATCGCGAGGACGTCCAGGTACAAGCGGGCTTCCTCTGGTTGGATATACGTCACGCGCCGTCTGGCATTCCAGGGCACCCAGGTCCCGGACGGCTTGATCACCCCGATATACTTGCCCGTTTTGTCATAGAAACTGAGGCTGCCCGTCTCGTTCTTCTTGACGGAGCCCACCATTTGCCCATCTTGGGCGTGGAGTTCCCAGGCATTTTTTTCTGTAGCCTTGAAGCTGATCTGGTCTGCAACCGCCGGGAAGGCGGTTGCAACAAGGACCAAGAGTGTGATTCCGAGAAACAATACGCTTTTCATGCCATCCTCCAAATTGGACAAACCGGGAAAAAAGGAAAGACTCTACCCGCCGGTCCGATGCCGGTCATAGTCATGCCCGGGGCACGCCAAGGGCCGCCAGGATCTTTTCCATCAGGCACCATCTGGTGAAGGCCGACTGCAAGAGGTTTGCCCCAACGAATGCCGTGAAGAAATGCCAATATGGACTATGAAGATAACCGAGAACAAGGGACAACAGTACGAAACTTCCCGCGATGGCCCGAATATAATATTCCATGTTCATGGTGTGCCTCCCAGGGCCCCGTGTGGCCATTGCGCAATCTTAGGTGATTTTGATAATATTTCTCATATCACCGAAAACCAAATCATGTTACAAAAAAATGTCAAGGTCAATCTGCTTCGGATCCCAGGGTTGGCGGGCGGGCTTCCGGGCTTTTGCAACATTAGCACCTGATACCGAGGTCTCGTCCTTGGACTCATTTATGAAAGAAACTCTGAAATGAGCGGCCTTAATTCCCAACCCGGACGAACCGGAACCAAAAAGAAAAAAATTTATCACGAAAACACGTGCTGTTCTCAAGCCCGAAGGGCGCAAAGGACGAAAACACGAAAGCCTTAATTTCTTTTATTTCGTGCTTTCAATCTTTCGTGCTTTCGTGATTATCTTTTAAAATTTTTTGTCCCAAAACACGCGTATTGTTCTTAATACGTGAGTCACAATTTGAGTTGAGTTTCTTAAGAGGGTAAAATCCGAAAGATGCCGACATGCAGACAGGGGTTCGGGGTCGGAATCATCGGCTTTCAGGGATAACCAGGCACACAGGAGGCGATGCATGATCGATTTGTTGAAAAAAATATTCGGGAAAAAGGCCGAAGACGGAAAGAATCACACAAGGGCGTCCGAGCACGACATCCAGGTGGCGACCGGGGCACTGCTGCTGGAGATGGCCCACATGGATGGTGAGTTCAGCGATGCCGAACAGGAGTCGATCCTTTCGATTTTGAGAAGGGATCACGGTCTTGATGCGCAAACCGCAGCAGCCCTTCTTGAAGCCTCTCGGGAGGCGCGAAAAAACAACGTGGATCTATGGCCGCTTACAAATTTAATCAACCAAAACTATTCCCGGGAGGAAAAACGCCGGGTGATCGAGACCGTGTGGAAGGTTGCCTATGCGGACGGCAAGCTGGACATGCACGAGGACTATCTCATGCACAAACTGGCGAATTTGCTACGACTCACGCATAAGGAGCTAATTGATGCCAAACTCAAGGTTCTTCACTCCTCTACGGGCAAGGAATCCAATTGAGGTGCATTACGGACCAGATGACGGTAGGCGGGCTCGCTGCTTCTTGCCCTGGTTTGCGGGGGTATGAATACGGAATCACCGTCCTGTAAGGGATACTCCATGGGCTGCTGTTGCCCATTGACCAGAACCGTCATTTGGGGCTCGGGCTTGATGTTACATCGTCGAAGAAATCGGCCAAGCGTTGATCCGGCGGGCATCCTGACTTTTTGCCCCCCTTCGGTGAAGATGACCAAGTGGTCGTTGAAGACGTCTTCGCGAAGCTGGTCAATGAAGTTCGTGTGGCTGGCAACGTCTTCACGTTGTTTTTGAAGGCTTTGCAGCCACCGGAGTTGTCGTTCTCCTTCGGCTTGTGCTTCTTCGTGTGACTTGTAACGCCAATGGGCTGCCACGCCGAACTCCGCTTCCATATGCATCAATTCACTCCTGATCTGAAATTCTACAGGTTTGTGAGAAACATGGCGGATGGGATACACACAGGTATGCAGTGACTGGTAGCCATTTTCCTTGGGCAGACCGATGTAGTCATCAAAGGTTCCGGGGATCGGGCGAAAGTGGGTATGGAGCAGGCCGAGAACCTTATAGCACTCCATGACCGAAGGGACCACAATCCGGATACCAATCTTGTCCATAATGGCTTCCAACGAAGCATTGCGTTTCAGTATTTTTCGATACAGGCTGTAAATTCCCTTAGTTCGTCCTGAAACCGTTGCTTGGACCGAGTTTCGTTTCAGGATCCGACGGACTGTCTTCATCAAGATTGCCAGACAGGCCTCGTCTTCAGCGCGTAAAGGCTGAACCTGTCTGGCAAGCTCCTCATAGGCCTCAGGCTCCAGGAGGCGAAAGCAGGCATCTTCCAGTTGTTCCTGTACGGCGGCCATGCCCATGCGGCTGGCGAGTGGAACGTATACATCCAGGGTCTCTCTGGCGATATCGACCGCTTTCGGAGATGATGTTTCGGGCAGTTGCTCCAGCTCCACAAGCCGGAGGCCGATTCTGAGAATCACGGAGCGGAGGTCATTCGAAAGGGCCTTAAGCAATAAATCCAGGTCTGCCATGCGGTGGGCCTCGGTGTCGGTCCGCATGACGCCGGTCCACTTAAGCCCTTTAACCAGCTCAGAAATGGTCGGACCAAAACGCTTCGCCAGTCCGTCATCGTCCACGGGTTTGTCGACGTTGTGAAGTGATGCCAGCAAGGCTGACGCGATAACTACGTGATCGGTATGTTGCGATAAGAGCAATGTCGCGGCACGGATCGCGGCCTCCGTTTTGTTTCCCAGT
>JAFDGP010000282.1 GCA_019309245.1 Deltaproteobacteria bacterium
TGTCCCTTGGTCCTGCGGACTACCCTGCGCTTCTCGCCCGGGCCGGGCGCGCAAAAACTCGCCGCCTGCGGCGGCTCAGACAGTTTGCGCGCCGTATCGGCCCGTTCTGCGATGCTCGGCTTCGGGACAACGGGGTCCCGCGACGGCCCTGCAATGAAGTCGTTGCTTGGCCCGGCCTTCGGCAGACGCTGTGAGGCCCCTTGTTTTGCAGATGCGAATTGGTCGATGGTTGTCCGATACAAGTGCCTGATGCCGGTGAACGGGAAGGCGAGATACCGGAGACCGTTAGTTTTGAAGAGGGGATCTCCCCCCTTAAAAAAGTGGGTTGGGGGATTTTCCTAGAACAGTTGCGAGGGCAGTGGCCGCCAATCATTGGGTTGATCCCCTTGCGGCGGAGAATCCCGACGCAAGAACATAAACCTTATAAGACCCGACCCTTTGACCAATGATCACTGACCAACAAAGGAGGTCGTCATGATTACCACCATTTCCGCCATTGTTTTTGTACTTTTTTTTCTGGCCTCTGCCGTAAGGGTCCTCAATGAATATGAGCGGGGAATCGTCTTTCGGTTGGGGCGCGTTATCAAGACCAAAGGCCCCGGCCTGATCATCCTGATTCCTATTATTGACAAAATGGTCAAGGTCAGCCTGCGTTTGGTGGCCATGGATGTGGACCCTCAGGACGTGATCACCAGAGACAATGTCTCGGTAAAGGTCAATGCCGTGATCTATTTCAGGGTGTTGGATCCCAAAAAGGCGATTATCGAGGTGGAAAACTATATGTACGCCACATCCCAGCTCGCCCAGACCACGCTTCGCAGTGTGTGCGGCCAGGCTGAACTGGATCAACTGCTTTCTGAACGGGAACATATAAATAACCAGCTCCAGGAAATCCTCGACGCCCATACGGACCCATGGGGCATTAAGGTCTCCACCGTGGAGGTCAAGCACATCGACCTGCCGCAGGAAATGCAACGGGCCATGGCCGCACAGGCCGAGGCGGAACGTGAACGGCGTTCCAAGGTGATCAACGCGGAAGGAGAATACCAGGCGGCCAATAAGCTTGCCAAGGCGGCTTCGATCATCGAAAAGTATCCCACGGCCCTGCAACTGCGTTATCTTCAGACCTTGCGGGAAATCTCGTCGGAAAATAACTCGACCACGGTGTTTCCCATCCCGATCGATCTTTTTAAGCCTTTCCTTTCGTTGATTAACAACAAGGACGCGACCAAGACCTGATTGGATCTGTGTGAAAGCAGGCTGACGCCCCCCGATAACGATAGGGGTGATTGACAACAACGGACGCGTTCCATATACTAGTTTAAAATGCTTCGTTTTAAGGAGGTGGTGCAATGGGAAAAAAGGAAAAAGAAAAAAAAGAAAAACCCCTGGACCGCATGACCGCCAAGGAGTTGCGTGAGGTTGCGCTCGGGATTCCGGAAATTACGGGTGTTCACGGGATGAACAAGCCTGAACTGCTTGCAGCCATCAAAAGGGCTCGGGGTATTGTGGATGATACGCCGAAAAAGGCGGATGTGTCGGTTCGGCAGATCAAGAAAAAGATTCAAGAGCTCAAGGGGCTCAAGGTGCAGGCGAACCAGGACCGAGACAAGGCCAAGGCCCGGATATTGAGGCGGCGAATCAGCCGGTTGAAAAGAAAGACACGGCGGGCGGCCTGACAATCGTAGGATGCTCCAGGATAGCATGATCCGGCCCGATGAGATCGCCTTTGACGTAGACGGAGTGTTTGCCGATACAATGGGCCTTTTTTTGGAAATTGCCCGCCGGGATTTCGGGATCAACCACGTTTCATACGAAGACATCACTCAGTACTACCTAGAAGCCTGTCTGGACATTCCCGCCGAGACCATCAGTGCCATCATCAACAACATCTTGGATGGTGCCTTCCAGGACAGCCTGAAACCGATTGACGGGGCCTGTGCCGTGCTGTCCGACCTGGCGAAAAAGGGCCCCCTGCTTTTTGTCACTGCCCGCCCGACCGTATCGCCAATCCGGGACTGGATCCTGGAAAGGCTTCCGTCGCCGGTGTTTCCGATTGATGTGGTTGCCACGGGTGCGCTGGATGCCAAGTCCGAGGTCCTCAAGGCCAGGGGCGTCAAGTACTTTGTAGAGGACTGCCTTGAGGTGTGTTTTTCGCTGTCCCAGGAAGGGCTTTCTCCCATCGTCTTTTGTCAGCCGTGGAATCGTGCGGCCCATCCGTTCCGGGAGGTCCGACACTGGGATGAGATCAAGGCGTTGATCGATGCTGGGCCTTCGGTGCCGTCCGGCCCCACCTGTTTTCCGTAAAAAGAACTTGATTAATCAACATATTTTGATAAATAAATAAATTTTTTAGATGTTGCTGCCAGCGGCTGGAATCCCTGACTGGTGCCGTGCTGGTTCATCTGGGCATGGGAGTGTTATTAACGGGTGCCACCGTTGGAGAATGAGGCCTTTGAAGAATGTTCAATTTCGGTCAAGTTCAAGGATGGCTCTCCGCCTCAGGCGGAGAGCCAGACCCAGAAATTGGGCAAAAGGGGACATTTTCTTATTCCCTCTTAAGCAACTCAACTCAAATCACGGCACACGCATTAAGGACAATACGCGTGTTTTTGGACAAAAAACTTTAAAAGATAATCACGAAATCACGAAATAAAAGACATTGAGGTTTTCGTGTTTTCGTCTTTTCGTGATAAATTTTTTCTTTTTGGTTCCGGTTCGTCCGGGTTGGAAATTAAGGCCTCTCATTCCAGAGTTTCTTTCATAAATGAGTCCGAGGCGAAGCCTCGGTATCAGGTGCTAAGATAAAGGTCTCACGGTGTAAGGCTGGACAGAGATGCAAAATCCGAAAGACATGCAGAAATGGATCGACGAATTCATAAACCTGCTTTCCGTAGAACGCGGGTTCTCGGTCCATACCTGCCGGGCTTACCGTAAGGATCTGGAGCAGTTCCGGGACCACTGGGGCCGGCAGCACGAAGAGAAAAAAAAGACGGCCGAACTGGACGCCCTGGTGGTTCGTTCCTATCTGGCCGGGCTGCACAAGAGCTGCAGGAAGTCTACTATTGCCCGGAAGCTGTCGGCCCTGAGGTCTTTTTTTCGTTTTCTGGTGAAAAAAGGCGTTTTGGAGAAAAGCCCGGCGCAAAACGTACTTACGCCCAAGCGTGGCAAGCCCATTCCCCGGTACCTGCCGGTGGATGACATGTTCCGCCTCCTGGATAGTGTGACCGGGCAGAGTGTTCTCATTTTGAGAAACAGAGCGATTCTGGAGACCCTGTATTCCACGGGGATGCGTGTCGGAGAGCTGGTTGGGATGAACGTGGATGATGTTGATTTTGCTCGAGGCTTCGCCCGGATCACGGGGAAGGGCAACAAAGAGCGCTTGGCCCCTGTGGGCCGGAAGGCCCTGAGTGCGGTTCGGGCTTATTTGGACAAAAGGGGCTCTGAAAAAACGGGAGAAAGACAAAAAGGCGGGCCCTTGTTTTTGAACCGTTTCGGGTCCCGGCTCAGTGCCCGGTCCG
>JAFDGP010000019.1 GCA_019309245.1 Deltaproteobacteria bacterium
TGGCCGAACTGGAGGGGCTTGCGAAAAAGACCGGTTTGGATATTTCGTTGATCGAGACGCTGGTTCAACGATGGCGGCGCGGAGACCTCTACGAAGGGGCCTGTGAAGATTAGGACCCCCCGGCGCGTTGAAAAGCAGTGACAATACTGACCGCAGCCTCTTCAATAGCCTTGTTGGAAATGTCGACCACCTGCCACTGTGGGTGCCGGGCGTAGAACCCTTCACACCACTCAATTTCATCGGCGATCTTAATCGGGTCGGCATACTTGGCATCCGAGGACAGCCCGAGTTGCGTCAACCTGGCCTCCCTGACCCTGACCAGATTCTCCACGTTGATGATCAAGCCGAAGACCTTGTGTGGTTCGATTTCGAACAACTCCGCGGGGGGCTCGAGGTCCGGATACAGGGGGACATTGGCGACCTTCCAACCCTGATGCGCCAGATAGGTGGAAAGCGGGGTCTTTCCGGTCCTTGACAGGCCGATCAAGACGAAGTCCGCGGTCCCCAACCCCTGGGGCGTTTTCCCATCGTCATGCTTGACCGCGAAGTTGATGGCCTCAATCCTGCGGTAGTATGCTTCATCAAGGATATGCTGAGCGCCGGGGATTTTCTTGGGTTGTTGCTCCAGGTAGGCCGATAACTGGAAGATAAAGTCCCCGATCACGTCAATGGCCTTGATTTCGTTCCGGGCTGCCTCCTTGAGCAGGTAATCCCCCAGAGCAGGCGCCACAATGCTGAAGGCCACAAGCGCCTCTTGCTTCACGGCTTCTTTGACGACCTGGCGAATCTGGGCCTTGGTTGCGACCTGAAAAAAATTTTGAACCACAATCGTGTTCTTGGAAAACTGGGCCAGAGCGGCATTGGTGATCTTGGTGATCGTCTCACCCGTGCCCTCTGCCACCAGGAATATGGCCTTGCCGGGTGGCGCTGTTTTCTCGGGGCGGCGTATTTTCTTTTTCATCCCACCTTCCTCAATGGGCCCATAGAAAAAAGGCAGAGTCCGCGCGGCCGGTCAGGTGTCCGCCTGACGGGAATTCACCGGAAAGCGGCTTGACGATCAGATCGGCTGAGACCTTCCCGGCCAATTGCCTCAGATAGGGGATCAGTTCCGGGGGAGGCCTCACGCTGTAGATCACGTCCAGGCCGGTATACAGGGCCAACGCAGGCGCGGTCACATCATCGATAACGACTTTCAGACCCCGGTATTGGTACGGCACGATATCGGTGGCAAACACCCGCAGACCGGATCCGACCAGGGCCAGGGCGACGTCCGGAAAGGCCCCGACACCGATCTCAGCAGCTTTCAGATACCTGGCTGCCATGTACCCGGCCAGGCTGCGGCAGCTCGCCCGGAGCTGCCGCACAGAGCATGCCTCCCGCCCACCGGGCGCAGTGGTGTCGCTCTCCGGACGGGCTCGCATATTACCGTCCACCGGAGCCGGAAGGTTTAGACGACGATTCATTCATCTGTTCCCAGAAGAACATCTTTTCCATCGGGATCTTGGCGATCTTCGGCCGGGTCTGGATGCCCAGCGCCTTTTCCATCTGAATTTTTTGCTCTACCATGGCCACATTTCTTCTGGCGGAAACCACGGTGTCCGGGTTGACCGAGATCGAGGTCGCACCGCAGCGGATCATGAATTCCAGGTAGTCGGGATACACGCTTGGAGCCTGGCCGCAGATGGAGGTGGTGACCCCGTATTTTCGACAGACCGCCATGGTGTACGCAATGGCTCGGAGCACCCCGAGATTCCGCTCGTCATAGAGCTCCTGGACCGAGGTGTCATTGCGGTCCACGCCCAGGACCAGCATGGTCAGGTCGTTTGTGCCGAAACTGACCCCGTCGATGCCTTCCTTGCAGAATTCGTCGATCATAAAACACGCGCTGGGCACTTCCACCATGATCCAGAGTCGAAAATCCGGGTCCGCCCGGTGGTCCAGGCCCTCCTGGGCCATGATCTTGACAGTTTCTCGAAAGACTCTCAGGGTTCTTACAAACGGAATCATGACACAGATATTCGTAAAGCCCATGGTCTCCCTGGCCGCCCTGATGGCCTTGAGCTCCAGCCTGAAAATGTCATCCTCCTTCATGTATCGATACTGTCCACGATACCCGATCATGGGATTGGGGCCGACATGATCGCGTTCGTATCGTTCACCGCCGGGCAGCTCCAGGAACTCATCCGGTTTAAAGTCCAGACACCGATACACCACGGGGCGAGGGAAAAAGGCTTCGGCCACCTGGGCCAGCCCGCGGGAAAAGGTATCCACCATGACCTGGTCTCCGCCTTCTTCCAGGAGCAATCTGGGGTGCTTTCCGATACTGAGCATCAGGTGTTCGGCCCTGAGCAACCCGACGCCGTCGGCATTGGTCTCATCAGCGATTTTCTTGGCGATATCGGGAATCGATAGGTTCACATACACCTTGGTTGCGGTCGTCACGTAGGCCGTATAATCCACCGGGGCCGCGGCTGCGCGCACGTCGGCCTTTTTTTCAGCCTTTGCTCCACGAAATACCAGGCCCCGTTGTCCTTCTACCGTGACCAGTTGGCCGTTCTTGAGTATCTTGGTGGCATTTTCACAGCCTACCACGGCCGGCACGCCGAGCTCGCGGCTGACGATGGCCGCATGACAGGTCTTACCCCCGAGGTCGGTGACCACGGCTGCAGCCAGTTTCATGGCCGGCACCCAGTCGGGCGTGGTCATCTCGGTCACCAGGATATCGCCCTCATTAAATGTGGCGATATCCTTGACGTCCAGAATCACCTTGACCTTGCCGGCGCCCTGGCCCGGGCTTACCCCCATGCCTTTGACCAGGATATCGCCTTCCACAAACTCTTCCGTTGGTTGTGCGGCTGTGTGCGCTTCATCGCCGTGGACCGTTTCCGGCCTGGCCTGAAGGATAAAGGCGCGGCCGTCGGCGTCCACCGCCCACTCGATGTCCTGAGGGACCCCGTAGTGGTTTTCTATCTGGATGCCGTATTCGGCCAGGCGCAATATCGCCTCATCGCTCAAGGCCGGCTTTTCCTGCATTTTTTTCGGAACCGACGCCCACTTGGTACTGCCTTTCTTGTCGGAGACGATCTGTCGGGTCTTTTTGACCACGTGTCTGTCCACGATTTTTTTGGTGGCCTTGTCCACGACAAACTCATCGGGGGTGACCTGGCCGCTCACGATCGCCTCCCCCAGGCCCCAGGAGGCATTGATGACCACCTTGGTGGTATCGCCGCTGACCGGTTCCAGCGTAAACATCACGCCGGACGCCTTTGAGAAAACCATCTCCTGCACGGCCACGCTGATGAGCACGTCTCCATGGGCAAAGCCTTTTTCCTTGCGGTACACGATGGCCCGTGGGGTAAAAAGAGAGCTCCAGCAGCGCCTCACGCTGTCGAGCAGGTCCTTTTCATAGACATTCAAATACGTGTCCTGCTGGCCCGCAAAACTGGCGCCGGGAAGATCCTCCGCGGTTGCCGAGGATCTCACCGCAACAGGGACCTGCTTTTTTCCGGTTTGCTTGCACAATGACCGATAAGCCCCCCGGATCTCTTTTTCCATGTCCTTGGGCATGGGCAGGGACTCCACATGATCGCGGATCTTTTTTGAGGCTACCTGCAAGGCTTCCAGATCGTGCATATCGATGCCGTCGAGTAACGCTTCAATCTTTTTTTCGGCCTTGGTTTTTTTTAGGAATGTCCCATAGGCCGAGGCTGAGACCGCAAAGCCGTTCGGTACGGGGACCCCGATTTCGCCGAAAAGCTCACCCAGGTTTGCGCACTTGCCGCCGGCCAGAGGAATGTGTTCCCGCCTGAGATCCTTGAACCACAACACTACGTCGCTTTTTTTCATGGCATCACCATCCCCTTTCTCGTATGCTTTTCGCTACACAATCTTGTTGGCCACTTCCTCAATGGAACTGTGTGTGACGTCGATTACCTGAATCCCCCCGATACGTTCGAATATCGCGTGAGAGTAAGCCAGCTCCTCTCGAATGCTGGAAAGGTCCGTGTAGTCCATGGACCCTACATACTTCAGCCGTTTTTGCCGGATAAAGGCAAGGCGTTCCGGGGCGATCGTCAGGCCCACCTTGCGCCGTTTAAGGGTAAAAATTTTTTGGGGTGGCTCCACGTGAGGCACGATGGGCACGTTGGCCACCTTGAGTCCATTGTTGCATGAAAGGTAGAGGCTGGTCGGGGTCTTGGAGGTCCTGGAGACACCGATAAGGATCAAATCGGCCTTTCCCAGGGTGTTGATTCCCTGGCCGTCGTCATGTCTTAATGTGAAGTCAATGGCCTCGGCCAGCCGGATGGACGCCTCTCCTACACCCTTCAACAGGCCCGGCCGAAACGCCGGTATCATGTTCCAAAGCCTGGCCATCTGCTTGAGCAAGGGCCCCAGCAGGTCGATCGTGTAGACGTCCCGCGTCCTTTTTTCCTGATTCATCCACTTGCGCAATTCCTGGGAGACCAGAGAATAGATGACGATGCCCTGGCGCTCCTGGGCCCGGGTCAAGATACTTTCCAGTTGTTTTTTTGTCTTGATGTATGGGAACCTTTTAAAGACCGGCTTAACAGACTTGAACTGGAGGACGACCGCGCTGATAACCCGTTCCGCCGTCATGCCTGTAGAGTCGGATACAATGTAGACGTGAACCGTTTTTTTTGGCAGGCTCATTGCATGGACAACCCCGCGTCTACTTCCAGGTGGGGGCAAAGCATCCCCGAATAAAAGTTGAAGGCGGCTCCGAAGAGGACAGCACTGATTGCGTTTTGTGTAACACAGGGCGGGCCGGTTCGCAACAGTTTTGCGGGCCACTCAGGCCGCGCCTCATTCACTCCGATAAGTGGGAGGCGGACAAAACGCGGAATCAGGTAATGCTTGATTTGCCATATCCGATAATATATGTAGCACCTATCATATGGTGTTTTTCGGTGCACGGATTCAAAAACAAAAGATTTTGGCTTTGTTTTTTATGTCATACAGGGGCAACATGTCGGAGCGCTATCCGCACATGTCGCCGAGTACTAAAAGATGAGGCGTTGAGGGTATGATATATACCAGAGAAGACCTTTTCAAAGCCAAAATCTTTTATATCATCAGCGACCACCAGAAGAACTGCGGTGTTGGGGCCCCTTTTAGGGATTCTTCTCATACCGCCAGTTCTCCTGGTGGTCGCTGATTCTTGTGTAGAAAGGAGCGTCTGTAATGAAAAGGGTTCCCAGGTATGTCTACTTTTTTGGTGGAGGCAAGGCAGACGGCAATGCGGCCATGAAGAATCTACTCGGCGGCAAGGGGGCGAATATGGCCGAGATGGTCAACTTGGGTATGCCCGTGCCCCCGGGGTTTACCATTACCACAGAGGCCTGCAATGAATTTTATGCAAGAAAGCGCAAGTATCCGCCGGGGTTAAAAGAACAGGTGGAGAAAAACCTGGCCAAGGTGGAAAAGTTGATGAAACAGCGATTTGGGGACATGAAGAATCCGCTTCTTTTCAGTGTCCGCTCTGGAGCGCGGGCGTCCATGCCCGGCATGATGGAGACCGTCTTGAACATCGGTTTGACTTCCAAGACGATTCCGGCCCTGATCGAAAAGACAGGCAATCCCCGTTTTGTCTATGATGCCTATCGCCGGCTCATCGCCATGTACTCCGATGTGGTCATGGAGAAAGCCGTGGGCATCGAACCCGAAGATGGCCGGGGCATCCGGGAACAACTCGAGGGGATGATCGATCGCGTCAAGGAAAAGAAGGGTTACGAAACCGATCTGGATCTGACGGCCGAAGATTGGAAATCGCTTTGCGGCCAGTTCAAGACCAGGGTGAAAAAGGTCCTGGGCAAACCTTTCCCGGACGATCCCATGAAACAACTCTGGGGAGCGATTGATGCCGTCTTTCTTTCCTGGTTCGGAAAACGGGCCGTTTCATATCGCCGCATTGAAAAACTTCCCGACGACTGGGGCACAGCGGTCAACGTGCAAACCATGGTCTTCGGCAACCTGGGGGATGATTGCGCTACGGGCGTGGCCTTCACGCGGAATCCGGCCACAGGCGAGAACAAATTTTACGGCGAATGGCTGATCAATGCCCAGGGCGAGGACGTGGTGGCCGGTATTCGCACCCCGTTCGCCCTTAACAATGTCTCCAAGGTGGACACCAACCGCCACCTGCCGACCTTGCAGCAGTCCATGCCCAAGATTTACAAGCAACTTGACGGCATTCGGAAAAGGCTGGAAAGGCACTACCGGGATATGCAGGATATCGAGTTTACCATTCAGCACGGTGTGCTGTACATGCTCCAGACGCGCGTAGGAAAGAGAAACGGCCCGGCCGCGATCAAGATGGCCGTGGACATGGCCAGAGAAGGCCTGATTACCCAAAAAGAGGCGGTAGGGCGCGTCAAGCCCGAACAGCTGGAAGAATTGTTGCACCCCATGCTGGATATCAAGGCGGAAAAGACGGCCACCAAGATCGGTGCCGGATTGCCGGCTGGACCCGGTGGCGGGGTCGGTCAAATTGTATTGACCGCTGATCGGGCGGAAGAACTGGGGACCAAGGGAGAAAAAGTCATCCTGGTCCGGGATGAAACCTCTCCTGAAGATGTACACGGCATGAAACCGGCCCAGGCGATTCTTACTTCCAAGGGCGGTATGACCAGCCACGCGGCCCTGGTGGCCCGCGGGTGGGGAAAGTGCTGTATCGTGGGTTGTGGAGATATCACCCACATCAACTTGAAGAAAAAGACGGTCATGTTCGGCAAAACAGTCTTTAAAGAAGGCGACTGGATCAGCATGAACGGGACCAAGGGGGTCGTGTATGCCGGCAAATTGCCCCTGGTCGCCACAGGCCCTGAAAAGAACACGAGCTACAAGAAACTGATGTCCTGGGCGGATTCAATCAGGCGGCTGAACGTTCGAACCAATGCCGACACGCCAGAAGACGCCGCCACCGCCGTGAAGCCGGGGGCCGAAGGCATCGGCTTGACGCGAACGGAACACATGTTTTTCGGTGATCGGATCTGGGCCATGCGGGAGATGATCATGGCCGATGATGCCAAGGGGCGGGAAAAGGCCCTCTCAAAGCTGTTGCCCATGCAGCGAAAGGACTTTTACGGAATCTTTAAGGCCATGAAAGGCCGTCCGGTGACCATCCGGTTGCTGGATCCGCCGCTGCATGAGTTTATCCCGCATGAAAAAGCGACCCAGAAGGAAATGGCCGCCCATCTGGGAGTGCCGGTGAAGGCCGTGGCCGCCAAGGCCGATTTCTTGTCGGAGTTTAATCCCATGCTGGGCCATAGGGGGTGCCGATTGGGGATTACCCACCCGCAGATTACCGCCATGCAGGCCCGGGCCATCTTTGAAGCCGTGGTCAAGTGCAAGAAGGACAGGATCCGGGTGCATCCGGAGATCATGGTTCCACTGGTGGGCACTGAAGAAGAATTCAAAAACCAGAAAGCGATCATCGATGAGGTTGCCCGGCAGGTTATGAAAAAATCGGGCGTCAAGTTTACCTATATGGTCGGCACCATGATCGAGGTGCCCAGGGCGGCCCTGGCCGCGGGGCGAATTGCGGAGCAAGCCGAATTCTTTTCCTTCGGGACCAATGACTTGACCCAGATGACCTTTGGATATTCGCGTGATGACGCCGGGACATTTTTGCCCGACTACGTTCATTATAAGATTTTGCCTGACGATCCGTTCCAGAGTATTGACCAGCAGGGCGTGGGAGAACTCATGCGCATCGGGGTCGAACGGGGGCGTGCCACGCGCAAGGGTCTCAAGATCGGGATTTGTGGAGAACACGGCGGGGAGCCCCGCTCCGTGGTGTTTTGTCACCAGATCGGGCTCGACTATGTGAGTTGTTCTCCATTCCGGGTTCCCATTGCCAGGCTGGCGGCGGCCCATGCCGTGCTGGAGGAAAAGGGCACGAAGAAAACGGCAAAAAAGACAACCCGGAAGAAAAAATAATGTCTTATTCCGGTTGGGTGCCCGGTGCCTGACGCTAGGAGGTGGCCCTTGAAGATTCGGGCACAGGGCGTCTTTGTCCTATGATCTACCTGGACCACAACGCCACGACCCCGATTGCGCCTGAAGTGGCGCAGGCCATGGCCCCGTACTGGAAGGATCGCTTCGGCAATCCGAGCAGTGCCCATGCGCCGGGTCGCATTGCCAAACAGGCCCTGGAAGAGGCCCGGGCGCAGGTGGCGGCGTTGATCCGGGCGGACCCGCAGGAAGTGGTCTTCACCAGCGGGGGCACGGAGTCGAACAATACCGTCATCAAGGGGGTGGCCCACGGCCTTGCACACAAGGGCCGCCATATCATTACCACCGCGATCGAGCATCCCGCCGTCATCAACCCCTGTATGTTTCTGATGTCCCAGGGCTATGAGATTACCTTTTTGCCGGTGGACGCCAGCGCGATGGTGGATCCGGATGCGGTCAGGGATGCGATCACGCCCTCAACCATCCTGGTTTCAGTAATGCACGCCAACAATGAGACCGGGACCATTGAGCCGATTGAAAAGATCGGAGCTGTGGCCCGCGAGGCCGGGGTCTTGTTTCACACGGATGCGGCCCAGTCTGTGGGAAAGATTTCCGCGGATGTGTCGGCCATGCCCGTGGATTTTCTTTCCGTGGCCGGCCACAAGATGTATGCGCCGAAAGGGGTGGGGGCGCTTTTCGTCAGGAAGGGCGTGCGCTTTGAGCCTTTCATGCATGGCGCCGGCCAGGAGGCCGGCCGGCGGGCAGGTACTGAAAACGTGATGTTTGCTGTGGCCCTGGGCAGGGCCTGTGAATTGGCCCGGAGGGGCCTGCCTGTTGAATCAGCACGCCTGGCCCGACTGCGCGACCGGCTGCACGCCCTGCTTTCGAAGGCGATTCCGGGCCTGGTGTTAAACGGCCATCCGAGCCAGCGGCTTCCCAATACCCTCAATGTCTCCGTACCCGGGGTGGACGGGGCCGAGTTGCTGGAGGCCGTGCCGGAAGTTTGTGCGTCCACAGGGGCAGCCTGCCATGAACGCTCTGTGACCCTTTCCCATGTGCTTGCGGCGATGGGCGTTTCCAAGGAGGTGGGCCGGGGGGCGATCCGGCTCACCCTGGGCCGGCAAAATACGGAGGCCGACATTGAAACGGCCGGCCGTCGACTCATCGCGGCCTACAACCGATTGGTCTCCTCCGATGCCTGAGAAACCCCCTGCAATTGAAGTCCCTCCCGATGGCCTGACGGTGATTACCACCCATATTAATGCGGACTTTGATGCCTTTGCCGCAATGCTTGCCGCCAAGAAGCTATACCCTGAGGCCCTGGTGGTGTTTCCGGGGTCCCAGGAGAGAAACCTGCGGGATTTTTTCGTCAAGTCCATGGTGTACATGTACAATATCGTCAAGGTCAAAGATATTGACCTCAATGCGATCAAACGGCTCGTCCTGGTGGACACGCGCCAGGCGGGCCGCATCGGCAGGTTTGCCGACATTGTGAATCGTCCCGGTCTGGAGATACACATCTATGACCACCATCCGGCCATGCCGGATGACATTGCCGGCACCCTGAAAGTGATTGAAATGACCGGGGCTGCGGTCACCATCATGACCAAGCTGCTTCGGGAAAAATCCATTCCGATCACCCCGGACGAAGCGACCATCATGGCCCTCGGACTGTACGAGGACACGGGTTCCTTTACGTTTTCTTCCACCACTGCCGACGATTATCACGCTGCCGCCTATCTGCTTTCCCGGGGGGCCAACCTGAACGTGGTTGCCAACATGATTACCCGGGAGATGAGTCCCGAACAGATCAGCCTGCTCAACGAAATGATTCAAAATACCACCCATCACACGGTCAACGGCGTTGACGTGGCGGTGACTCGGGTGTCGTGTGAAGACTACGTGGCGGATTTTGCCCTGCTGGTTCACAAGTTGAGAGACATGGAGAACCTGGACGTGATCTTTGCCCTGGCCACCATGGAAAACCGTGTTTACATGGTGGCAAGGAGCCGTGTGGCGGAGGTGGATGTCGGCGAGATCGCCATGGATTTCGGCGGCGGCGGCCATCCTTCGGCGGCGGCGGCCACCATCAAGGGCCAAACCCTGATTCAGGTCGAGCACCGGCTCTTCGGTCTTTTGCACCAACGGATCAATGCGTGGCGGACCGCGGCGGATATCATGTCGTCGCCCGTGATTCAGGTCAAACCCCAGGTCACCTTAAAAGAGGCCAACAGCTTGCTGACGCGCTATAATGTGAATACCTTGCTGGTGTCGGAATCCGGAAGGCCGGTGGGGATGATTTCCCGACAGGTGATCGAAAAAGGCCTGCACCATAAACTCCACAACGTGGCCGTACGCGAATACATGACCACGGAGATCGGCACGGTGACCACAGAGGCCTCCATCAGTGAGATTCAGGAAAAGATCATCACGAACAAGCAACGGCTGCTCCCGGTGACCGAGGATGCACAGATCGTGGGCGTCATCACGAGAACGGACCTGCTCAACACCCTGGTGGATGATGCCGTGCGGATTCCTGAGGAGGTTGATCAGGGCCGGGCCGGCCCGTCGCCGGTGCGAAAAAAGAATGTCAAAAACCTGTTACAAGAGCGCCTCCCGGATGAGGTCCTGGCCCTGCTCAAGACGGTCGGAGAGGTGGCCGACTCCCTGAAATACCATGCCTACGCGGTGGGGGGATTTGTCCGGGATATTCTTTTGTTCAGAGAAAATTTTGATATTGACATCGTGGTGGAAGGAGAGGGGATCGCCTTTGCAAGGGCCTTGGCCGACACCCTTGGAGGGCGTGTTCGGGCACACGAGAAGTTTGGAACCGCGGTCGTGATCCTGCCGGACGGCCAAAAGATCGATGTGGCGACGGCCCGGTTGGAATACTATCGATCCCCGGCGGCGCTGCCGGTGGTGGAGATGGGATCGATCAAATTTGACCTGTATCGGCGGGACTTTACCATCAACACGCTGGCCATCCAACTCAACCCTGATCGATTCGGAATGCTGATTGATTTTTTTGGCGGGCAGCTGGACCTCAAGAGAAAGGTAATCCGGGTGCTGCACAACCTGAGCTTTGTGGAAGATCCCACCCGGGTCTTCCGGGCGGTCCGGTTTGAACAGCGCTTCGGATTCAGAATCGCCAAGCTGACCGCCGGCCTGATTGAAAATGCGGTCAAGATGGACTTTTTCAAAGAGGTAAGCGGCCGCAGGCTTTTTGCGGAACTCAGGCATTTGCTGGAAGAAGAAAAGCCGATCAACGCGTTGCGCCGCCTGAACCAGTTCAAGCTGTTAAAGGTCATTCATCCGAAGATCACCTACAGTGCCGGTCTTGAGAACCTCTTGCATGCAGTGGACAAGGTCCTGACGTGGCACAATTTGCTTTTCCTGGAGGACTCCTGTAGGAAATGGCTGGTCTATCTCCTGGCCCTGGAGCGGCCGTTCAACGCAAGAGTCGCCGGTGAATGCTGTGAGCGCCTTGCGCTTAATGAGCGGGACACCAGGGCGATCGTGGACCTGAAGGTCAAAGCGGATCAGTGCCTGAAGTGGATGGAATTTCAAAAGACGTTTCGCAACAGTGACCTGTATAGAAAGCTGCATCCGTTTCCAACAGAACACTTGCTTTACATGATGGCAAGCACCACGCGCGGGGAGGTCAGAAAGGCGATTTCACGTTATTTCACGAAGCTGCGGTCCACCACGCCGTTGTTGGGCGGCGATGATCTGAAAAAGATGGGCCTTGAACCGGGCCCGGTGTACCGAGAAATCCTGGATGCCGTGCTCAACGCCCAGCTCAATCGACGGATCAGCACCCGCGAGGAAGCAAAGGCGTTTGTCCGGAGATCCTGGGGGACATGATGGCCCACGGCTTTTCGTTGAACACGCTCGTCATTCAGATTACCACCCTGCTGTTCGCCGTGACCATCCATGAGGTCGCCCACGGGTGGGTGGCCTATCGGTTGGGAGACCCCACGGCCAAATGGGCCGGTCGGCTGACCCTGAACCCGGTCAAACATCTG
Organism: Deltaproteobacteria bacterium; assembly: GCA_019309245.1. Taxonomy (GTDB): domain Bacteria; phylum Desulfobacterota; class Desulfobacteria; order Desulfobacterales. The sequence goes on from JAFDGP010000019.1 coordinate 12,000, forward strand.
GATCCCATGGGGTCTGTTGTCCTGCCCTTGATGCTGCTGTTTTTCCGTTCGCCTGTGATTTTCGGCTATGCCAAACCGGTACCGGTGAATTTCCGCAATCTCCGGGATTATCGCAAGGGCACGGTCCTGGTCTCCCTGGCCGGGGTGAGTGCGAACGTTATGGTGGCCCTGGGGTGTGGCCTGGTTGCCCAGGCGCTTTTGAGATTCACCTTTTTATGGACGAATCCGCTGTTAAACGGCGTGACCCTGGACTGCTTTCTCGTGATGGCCTACAGCGTGATCATCAATTGCGTTCTGGCCGTCTTTAATCTGATTCCCATTCCGCCGTTGGACGGCAGCCGGGTGCTTTCCGTGGTGTTGCCCGCACGCTATGCGGGCTCCATGGCCCGGATCGAACGGTTCGGGATGCTTATCTTGTTTTTCTTGCTTTTCACAGGGGCCCTGAATAATATAATCTCCTTTTTTCTAGACCCGGCTATTCGGCTTTTTCTGGGCGCGGAGGGATTGTCCGTATTCTACCGGCTGGCGATGTGAGGGTAAGCCCAAACTTGGACAAGCCGGTATCAAAAAACACGAGTTTGATTCTTACCGGACTCTTATTGTAACCTTAGGGTGGGATTACGGTGCAAAAGGGGAGTGTTTCATGGCAAAAAAGCGAATATTGAGCGGCATGCGTCCCACGGGGCCACTTCACCTGGGAAACCTCCACGGCGCGCTGGCGAACTGGAAAAGGATGCAGGACGATTATGAGTGCTTTTTTTTCATTGCCGACTGGCATGCTTTGACCACGGATTATGAGAGCACCCAGGCCATCAAAGGCAATATTTACCAGGTATTTTTGGACTGGCTGAGTGTGGGACTTTCGCCGGAAAAGTGTACCCTTTTTGTACAGTCCTACCAGAAGGAACACGCGGAGCTGTTTTTGCTGCTCGCCATGATTACCCCGTTGCCGTGGCTGGAAAGAAATCCTACCTACAAGGAACAGATCGCCCAGTTGAAGAACAAAGATCTTTCCACGTTCGGGTTTCTTGGTTACCCGGTGCTGCAGGCCGCCGACATTATCATGTACAAGGCCGAGGGGGTCCCTGTGGGCATTGATCAGGCCCCCCATGTGGAACTCACCCGGGAAATCGCACGGCGTTTTAATTATCTTTACGGCGAGATCTTTCCGGTCCCCGAGACCATCTTGACCGAGACATCCAAGATCCTGGGCATTGATCGGCGCAAGATGAGCAAGAGTTACAACAACGCGATTTTCCTGTCGGACACGCCGGAGGCCATTCAGGACAAGGTCGCCCAGATGATCACGGACCCTCAAAGGGCCCGCCGCGGTGATCCGGGAGATCCACAAGTGTGTAACGTCTTTACCTTTCACGGACTTTACTCGGACCCAGAGACGGTAACCCGGATCGACTCTGAATGTCGCAGCGCCCGGATCGGGTGTGTGGCGTGCAAAAAACTCATGGCCGAACGCCTGATCGAGGCCCTGGATCCGGTGCGGAAAAAGCGCTCTGAGTATGAGGCCAGGCCGGACCTGGTTGCCGACATCCTGGCGTCCGGGAACCAAAAGGCCCGAGAAATCGCCCGCCGGACCATGGAAGAGGTCCGCGAGGCGGTCAAGGCTTAGGGTACCGGGAGGGGGAAAATGAGTCCGAGGCGAAGTCTCGATATCAGGCGTTAACATGGAGCAAGAGGCACAAGGACACGCGGGATACAGGGTCCATGTAGAGGAGGTCTTCGAGGGCCCCATGGATCTTCTTGTCCACCTGGTTAAAAAAAACGAGGTGGACCTCTACGATATTCCCATTGCGGTGATTGCCTCCCAATACATGGACTATCTCAAGATGATGAAAGGGCTCAACATCGACGTGGCCGGAGATTTCCTGGTCCTGGCGGCCACCTTGGCCCACATCAAATCCCGGATGCTTTTGCCGTGTTGTGAGGAAGACCAGGACGAAGAGGACCCTCGCATGGAGATCGTTCGGCCCCTGGAAGAATACCTCCGGCTGAAATATGCAGCAGAGGATCTGTCGCTGCGGAACCAGCTGGACTGGGATGTCTTTGCGCGGGGGGCACCGGAGATTGCGGAGCTTTCCGAAGAGCCTTCGGAGGACCTGGTGCAGGTGAGCCTGTTTGAGCTTATCGACGCCTTCAAGAGGATCGTCAGGCGGGTCTCTGCCGAAGAGTTTTTCCATATTACAGTGGATACGATCTCGGTCAAGAGCCGGATCGGCGAGATCGTGGATTTTCTGGAAGGCCGGGATTCCGTCACCTTTGAAGCCCTGTTTGAAGGTCAGGTGACCAAGGGCCAGATCATCGTAACCTTTCTGGCGATTCTGGAGATGGCAAAATCCCAGGTCATCCGCATCATGCAGCACCGGGCTTCCGGAGTCATCAGGGTCTTTTATGGATAGCCTCAAGCCCATTATTGAAAGCCTGCTCTTTGCCTCCGACACCCCCCTGACGGTGGACAACATCAGGGCGGTTCTGGAAACGGGCGACCGCCGGTCCATCCGGGCGGCCCTGGAGAGCCTTGCCCGCGACTATGATACCCAGAAACGCGGATTTTTCTTGAGCGAGGTGGCGGGCGGTTACCAGTTGCGCACGCGGCCCGAGTACCGGCAGTGGGCCCGCCGGCTCAAAAAGACCAAGCCGGCCCGGCTGAGCCGGGCCGCCATGGAGACCCTTGCAATCGTTGCCTACAAGCAACCGGTGCTTCGAAGCGACATTGAACACCTCAGAGGGGTGGATTGCGGAGGGACTCTGCGCACCCTGCTGGAGCGGGGGGTGGTTCGGGTGCTGGGCCGAAAAGATCTGCCGGGACGCCCCCTGGTCTATGGGACCAGCAAGCGGTTTTTGGAAATGTTTGACTTGAAGGACCTCAACAACCTTCCTACGCTAAAAGACCTTCAGGAAATCGGGGAAGCATGGCCGAACGACTCCACGTAGTTCTGGCCCGGGCCGGCATTGCCTCGCGACGTCATGCCGAAAACCTCATCAGCCAGGGCCGGGTTACGGTCAACGGTGAGGTCGTTGTCAAGCCCGGCATACGGGTGACCCAGGGAAAAGACACCATCCGGGTGGATGGGCACCCGGTGCATCGGTACGACCCCCCAACCACGGTGGTCCTGAATAAGCCGAGGGGCGTGGTCACCACGGCGCGGGATCCACGGAATCGGCCTACGGCCGTTCAACTGGTCGAGGTCCTGGGCCTCCGGCTGTTTCCCGTGGGACGGCTGGACTACGCCACCGAAGGGCTGTTGCTGCTGACCAATGACGGACAACTTGCCCACCGGCTCCAACACCCGCGTTTCGGCGTTGAAAAGACCTATGAGGCCAAGGTTAAGGGAGACCCCCCAGCCGCGAAGCTGTCCCGGTTGCGCACGGGGGTTTTGCTTGAGGGACGAAGGACCGCTCCCGCCAGGGTTCGAAGATTGAAACGCACCGCAAAAAACACCTGGCTGGAAATTACCATCAAGGAGGGCCGAAACCGCCAGGTCCGGCGCATGTGCGCGGCGGTGGGCCACCCGGTGCTCAAGCTCAAGCGCACCGGCTACGGGCCGCTTCGCCTGGGCGGGCTGAAGCCCGGGGCCTTCCGCGAGCTTAGCCGCCGCGAACTGGGCCTGCTGCGAAAGGCCTGCGGCGCGCCGGTGGATGGCGGACAAGAGAAAACGCCCTGATGGGAAATCTACACCGATTCGGGCGGGGGGCGCCGCTTCGGTGACCGATGGCCGTTGAGGCTCGGATTATGGAGCCAAATCCCGCGATTTGTTTTTCAGGCCGTTTTTTATGTTGACACGTCGCGGTGGAGCCATTATTATAAGAATATTCGGTTCAACAATCGCCTTTGCGCTGAGTATTGGTTTTGCGAAGGAACAGAATCGAGTATAGAAGTCAGGACCCCTATTTTTGGAACCCGCTTTAATTCCATCTCTTTTCTATTCAGATGTAATTGTTCGGCCCTTTCCAGATTTAACTCCTGAAACTGTACGAAAGCAGAAGAAAGGAGGATAATCGAAATGGAACAGGGAATCGTCAAGTGGTTTAGTGACCACAAAGGGTTTGGTTTCATCGAGCGTGATGGAGATACGGATGTATTTGTCCATCATTCCGCCATCAGCGGGTCGGGATTCAAGACCCTCAATGAGGGCGACTCGGTGAGCTTTGAAGTTGAGCAGAGCGCCAAGGGCGCCGCAGCTAAAAATGTTGTTAGACTGTAGCGGCAATCTGTTTGATTTTCACGGGCACTTCGTCAAACTCGAGGCGGAGTGCCCTGTTTTATTACAGGCATATGGGACCAAGACCGAAACGGTGTCGGGCTTGGGAATATGTTGGTGCATTGCGGGTGTAAGGAGAGAATTTGCATGAATATTTATGTCGGGAACTTGGCGTTTGATGTCACTGAACAGGACTTGCGGCAGGCCTTTGAGCCCTTTGGAGAAGTCTCGTCCGTGAAAATCATTACGGACAAGTACAGTGGCCGGTCAAGGGGATTCGGATTTGTGGAAATGCCGGTCAAGGGGGACGGAGAGTCCGCGATCAGCGGCCTGAAGGATAAAGACCTGAAAGGTCGGAGGCTTAACGTCAACGAGGCACGCTCTCGCTCCGGCGGGGGGCGTCAGGGCGGAAGAGGCCCGGGGGGCGGAAGACCGGGTGGTAGAGGACAAGGCGGCGGCCGCTGGGATGGCGGAAGGCGTTCGTGGTAGCCGCAATTGTGGAATTGCGGTGTTCGGGGTCCATCTATATGCACGACCCCTCGGAAGTTTTTTTTGCCATTCGTGAACAACCCAAGAGCCGACCCATGGAGGTCGCCGGATGCAAAACAGAAAGCTGTTTGTGGGAAATCTCAGCCATTGTGTGGCTGCGGCTGAGGAAGCTGAACAACTCAAGGAACTGTTTTCCGGCTACGGCGATGTCATGCATGTCAACGTCATCAAGGGGAAGCGTTTTGGGTTTGTGGAAATGTCCAGTGCCTCGGAGGCGAAAAGAGCGAAACAAGAACTGGATGACTATGAATTCAACGGTTGCCATATCAAAGTAAACGAAATCCGGCCACCGAGACGAGGTTATGGATTCGGGCGCCGACGAAACCGCTAGGCATGGCCCTCGTTTATCGTGTTTCTTTTGTCGTTAGGCCCCGCCGATTTTTCCTGACCTCACAGAGGAAAAACAATGAACACCTT
>JAFDGP010000283.1 GCA_019309245.1 Deltaproteobacteria bacterium
AAAGGCCCACCTGGGTGACTGGCAGATTGTGAGCCCCGGCCGCGCCACCGGCACCCTGAGGGTCGTCAAGGCGCTGGCTGGCGTGGTGGAACAGGATTTTCCCGAACCAACGGTGATCGTATCTCACGGCATTTCAGGCCAGGAAGAAATTCCGGAAAACATTACGGCCGTCATCACGTCGGATACAACGGATGTGGTCTCACACGTGGCGATTCGAGCCAGGAATGCCGGTGTGGTTCTGGCCACGTGCTATGGCCCCGACACGTTGGCCCTGCTTGAATCTTTCGAGGGACAGCGGGTTATGGTCCAAACCACAGCGACCGGGGAAGTCATCGTTAAAGAGGCTGGTGAGCCAGAACCAGCGGTCCTCGACTCATCCGGGGCGCGTGTTTCCCCGCGGCCCCGGCCTGAGTTCACCCGCTATGCGATTCCGGCAAGCGCTTTTGAAGAAGGAAGTGTCGGGGCAAAGGCCCTCAACCTGAAACGGCTCTATGGACGCCTACCGGAATGGATCCATTTTCCGGCATCGGTAGCCCTGCCTTTCGGCGTCTTTGAAAAGGTCCTGAACGACCACGCCAACCTAGCGACAGCGGATCAATACAACCAATTGACCGAACAGCTCTCCAGCACACCGGCAGCGACTCGCATGGAGGTCCTGAACGCCCTGAAACAGACGATCCTGGCCCTCAGTGCCCCCGGGGCGCTGGCGACGGCTCTAAGAAAAACCATGCTTCAACAAGGCCTCCCGTGGCCTGAGTCCTGGCAGCAGGCCTGGACCTGTATTAAAAGAGTATGGGCGTCCAAGTGGAATGAACGGGCGTTTTTGAGCCGCCAGGCCCGAGGCATTCCGCATGAGGATATCGTGATGGCGGTGCTGATTCAATCTGTCGTTGAAGCCCAGTACAGCTTTGTCATCCATACGGTTAACCCCATTACTGGAAATCTCCATGAGATCTATGCTGAAATCGCTGTGGGACTGGGCGAAACCCTGGTTGGCAACACCCCGGGAAGGGCTTTCGGCTTTACCGTTGACAAAAGAACCGGGAAAAAAGAGGTGTTGTCTTTTCCCAGCAAGCGTGACGGGATGTTCGGTGGAGGCCTGATTTTTCGATCCGATTCTAATGCTGAAGACCTGGCTGATTATGCCGGCGCGGGCCTTTATGACAGCGTTATGTTCCCCCCTCCGAACGAACGTTGTCTGGACTATACCGCGTTGCCGTTGATCTCAGATAAAACCTTCCGGGAAAAGCTGATGGGTACTATCGCGGCCCTCGGTTCGGCCGTGGAAGAATTATTCGATGCCCCTCAGGACATTGAGGGTGCCTACAACAAAGGAAAGGTCTTTGTGGTACAAACCCGGCCACAGGTAGGGCTGGTTACTGAGCCACAGGACGGCATTGCCCCACAATAGATACCAAAATTTGAATTGAGTTTCTTAAGAGGATAGACAGAACCTTCAGTTTGCAAGGCTTCAATGAAAATGCATCGCATACGCATCGGTACCCAGACCGCTTTCTCGGCTGCAACCATCCTCGCGCCATTCGAATATGCCGTGGCAAACGGATTTGACGCCTTCGAATGGCTTCCGGATAAAACTGCATCCGGTGTGGGATGGGAGCAACGTGATCTTGATGCACAAACCCGACGCCGCATCAAGGAAACGGCCTTTGAGCATGATATCCGCCAGTCGGTCCATGCTCCATGGCAGCTTAACCCGACAGACCCGACATTTGAACAACGTTTTCCTGAAACCATAGAATTTTCACAAGATCTCAATGCGTCGTTGATCAACATTCATCTCTACCTCGATCAAGGAATCGATGCCTACATCCAGGGAATCCTGCGGTTCGTCAAGACCCTGACGGATGCAGGAATCACCCTGACTATTGAGAACACCCCGCTGACAGGCCCCCAGGATTTCAACCTGTTTTTCGAAAGACTTCGCGACCTGGCCCCTGGCAGAGCCTCCCAGGTGGGTATGTGTTTGGACATCGGTCATGCCAACCTCTGCGAGGCCACCCGTAATGACTACCTCAGATTCATTGATCTGATCGCCCCTGAGGTTCCGATCGTCCATCTTCATCTCCATGAAAACTACGGCGACGCTGACACCCATCTGACCGTGTTTACCGGCCCTTCCCAAAAAGACGAAAGCGGTATTACAGGGGTCGTAGCCCGGATGAAGCAACGCGGCTTTTCAGGATCCGTGATCCTGGAGCAATGGCCGGACCCACCGGAACTGCTCAACCAGGCACGAGACCGTCTCCGTGTCCTGTTTGACATCCCGCCACCGTCTGATGACCATGTGTTCGATATACAAGAAAATGATCCGGTACGCGTGATTACCCACGCCAATCAGCAAAATCCAAGCTGGCGCCAACGACTCGCCTGGATCAGGGATCTGCTCGTAAGCCAGGGACCGGAAATCGACATGGATCTGCTCGCTTATCTGGCTGTTTATCTACGTCTTATAGGTACCGGTCAGATCCCTTGCCGAGAAGATGGCGGACATTATCGACCATCGCATCATGCGGCCATAGCCCGGGATATCTTTGAGCACCTGTCCAGGGTAAAAAACGCCCAAAACGCGCTCATCATCAGGAAAATCTACCCCTGGTTGCCCTCCTTTTCTCCGGCTTTTACCCGGGCTGAGCCGTTGACCCGCATCAGGGACATCGCTCACAGAAATGATATCCCGAAACCCCTTAAACGAGAAATCAAACATAGCCTTCAAAACAAGCTGCATCGTTGTGCTGGGCCGGAAGATCTGGCCACTTCCGCGGCCTTGCTCAAAAAGATTACGGACTCAAAGGCCCACTACTCAAAAGCTTTTGTGGAATCCTACAAGATTTTTCACGCTCAGCTTGAAGAGTTCTTCAATGCCGCGGGGCTGGATCGCCAGCTCGAAGCAATCGTACGCTCGGGAAAGGAACACCCCGAGGGGCGTCATGATTCATGGTTCGACACGGTGGAGAGGATTCGAGTTTTTCTCAAAACCAAAAAGACCTCGAAGACTCAAAGCGGGCTGATACGGTCCTACGAACAGCTCACGGACCTGCGGGTCCGTTTTCACGACATGCTTCCCTCCGCAACAAATGAGTGGGCCCACAGACTCCTGGTGACCGATATTGCGCTGGAAGACTTTTCTTTCGCGATCCTGGGCCAATTGTTGAATCCCTTGGAAAAAAAGACAAAGCACCCCCCATGGAGCCATATTCTGCACATCCTTCAGCTCACCGTCCGGAATTTGGAGTTGAGCGATGTGGACGAGAAAGAGTGCCGGGCTATCGCTTCAGAGCTTGAGGCCTGGGAAAAAGAGCTTAAGGCAAAACGGCCGAGCCGACTCCTTTTTTTGCGGATCAAGGCCACTGTGGATCGGTGCCGGCGTCTCAGCGACCGGTACGCGGATCGGATACTCGGCGACTTTGCGCTCAAGGTGGAGACACTGGGCTCCGCCCTTGGAG
>JAFDGP010000284.1 GCA_019309245.1 Deltaproteobacteria bacterium
AAGACAGGGCAAGGTGAGACTGGAGGGCAAATCCCACATCGTGCAAGACGGGGAGATCGGGAATTTTCGGTTCAATGTATAGGGGTTGTGGAAAGGTCTCGCTTACTTATTCTTGCCAAAAGAGCGACCCCCAAAAAAAGCGGACCCCCGCTCCACAAAAGTGAAAACAGGGGTCGCTTTGGCGGGAAACACGGCCGAGGTCCGGCTGGATGACCTCGGCCTCGCCCTTCCGGGTTTTTTGGTAGAGCGCGATGCCCTCGAGCACAGCCAGAAACGCTGTTCGGGGGCGGATCGAATTGGTTAACCCACTCTTATCCTTTTCACGGGCTTGTTGCTCCAAAAATGGTTCGGGCCCAGTTGAATTTGTCTGAGCTGTGGGAGCTCTTTGCAAAAAGAACAGCAGATCCTACCTATGAGACCTCCTTAATGAAAATCAGGCGGGATGTCAATACGTAGTTCTACGCAATTTTCAGTGAAAAACTACGCGATTTTGACTGCGGAAACTACGCAGTCCCCTTTTCAGCGGGTTGCAGGCAAAATAGCCTGCCATTTGTTGATCGTCTTTACAAATTTTGTAGGGGGAAGGATCAGAACGGCATCTTCTCTGATCGAATTGCGAGTGAGTGTCGGTTAAAGGAGTTTGACAAGACATATGAAAGGTGTATAATGTGTATAGAAAAACACAAGGCCAGGCCGGAGGGACAAGAGATGAGGACAAATGTTGTAATCGACGATGATCTTCTAAATCAGGCTTTTTCATTGAGTAACGCTAGAACCAAAAAGGATCTGATACATGAAGCGCTGAAACTGTTTGTCACTATCAGAAAGCGTAGGGATCTCACCGAGCTTGCCGGGTCGATTTCGTTTTATGATGGATACAATCATAAGAAGCTGCGGAGGACCGGGGAATGATCATCGTGGACACCTCGGTCTGGATAGAGATCCTTCGAGATAGAAACGGTGAGGTCGTGCGATTGTTTCGCCGAAAGGTTGGTGCGGAAATCTATGTATTGACTCGTTTTACTCAGCTCGAGTTGCTGCAAGGGGCCAGAGACGAATACGAATGGAAAAAACTTGAAGAATATCTTTCAACACAGCTTTACATAGAAACGACCGACAAGACATGGCCGGCGGCCGCAAGGATATATTATGATCTGAGGAGAAGCGGGATCACCATCAACAGCCCGATCGATTGTTGTATCGCTCAAATCGCCATTGAGACCAACGCTATTCTTCTTCACAAAGACCAGGACTTTGAGAAGATTACAGCAATCCGTCCACTCAATACACTTGCTTTCAATTAACCCGAAATAACAGTTTTGCAAGACCGTTGCATCACTCATTGCTTTTCCCGACGGGAAGAATTTCGAACACTTTTCGGTAAAACGACCCGATGGGCGTCAAGGCGTTGCGCAAAACTATCGCAGGTTTTTGTGAGAAAACTCGGCATCGCTTGTCTTCTGACCTTATGGGTTCCGTGCAGGGGTACCAGGGCGAGAATAACTAAAATTGTCCTTGACTTTAAAAAAACTCGGGTTAAAATGCTACTATGATTAAAAGAAGGTTGTTTAAAACGCTTCAAGGGCACCTTGAGCAAAAGGAAATAAGCCTTATTGTTGGCCCGAGACAAGCAGGGAAAACCACGTTGATGCTCATGCTCAAAGAGGTCCTGGAGCGGCGAGGGGCCAAGACGTTGTTCTTAAGTCTTGATTTCGAGCGGGACCAGCCTTTTTTTAAATCCCAGACAGATCTGATCAATAAAATCCTGCTGGAAATCGGCCGGGAAAAAGGGTTCGTATTCATAGATGAAATTCAGCGAAAAGAAAACGCGGGTTTGTTTTTAAAGGGTCTTTTCGACTTGAACCTGCCGTACAAGCTTGTTGTATCTGGATCCGGAAGTATCGAGCTGAAAGAAAAGATTCAGGAGTCCATTGTTGGGCGAAAGAGAATCTTTGAACTAGGCACAATTTCATTTGAGGAGTTTGCAGATTTCAAGACCGATTATCGTTACGGGGAAAACTTGGCCGACTATTTTGCGATCGAAAGGAACCAGAGGGAGCAACTTCTGGATGAGTATCTGAAATTCGGCGGTTATCCTCGCGTTGTGATCGAGCCTCGACTCAACGAGAAGATCCGTATCATCGATGACATATACCGAAGTTATCTTGAAAGAGATGTGTCGTATCTTTTGAGGGTGAACAAAACAGAGGCCTTCTCCGCGCTGATACGAATGTTGGCCTCGCAGATCGGACGTCTTGTGAACTATTCCGAGCTATCTTCCACGCTCGGCGTTGCCCTCCAGACCGTAAAAAAATACCTGTGGTATGCAGAAAAGACTTTTGTGGTGGAAAAGGTTACACCTTATTTCCGGAATGTCAGAAAAGAAATCACCAAATCTCCAGTCTATTATTTCAATGACCTTGGACTCAGGAATTATGCGCTGGGACTCTTCGGAAATCTGATCGCCGGCGCTGAAACGGGGTTTGTTTTTCAGAATCTGGTCCTCAATATCCTGAAGGAAAAGCTGATGTTCACCCCAGGGGAGCTGCATTTTTGGCGAACCAAGGACAAGGCCGAAGTTGATTTTGTTATCATCCTCGGACGGGAGGTGATTCCTGTGGAGGTCAAATTCAGGCACCTGGAAACAATTAAGATCGGGCGTTCTTTCAGGAACTTTATTGCCCGATACCGACCTCAAAGGGCTTATGTGATCAACCTAACGCTGGAAAGGTCCACCCAATTGGAAGAGACCATGGTCCATTTTATTCCATTTTACCGGTTGATTTTGGCGTCGTTCCCGTTTACGCCCTGAGGGATTATTCTCCATATTGAGCAGCAAATTCTGCCAGGCATATTTCTCGATAAGCGTATGAAAAGGACGCCAGGTCAGATCCATCAAGATCTCCGTCCTTGTCAAGGTCATAAATGCACCCGTTCCAACCGGCAAGTCTAGCCCACAGCCACCATGCGGCATAGGCTTTGCGGTTGGCATTCAAGGGTTGGCTGTGGGCGGCAGGACAGTTATACCAATCGGTCCCTTCGGTATGAGAGTTCTGCCATTCTATTGCCCAGTTGGCACCATCATTCCAAGGGTTACCATCCCCATTCCCATCGTAGCCGCAGCCGTCGAGAACGTATTGATCACCGAAATAGTTGCCATCAGGGTCATAACATTCAATATCATAAAAATCATACAGGACTTTACCGTTTGTTTCACAATAGTTCTTTATCTGTTGGTTCCTGAGATGAAGGTTACCGGTTTCGCCTGTACCTACGGCGTGGCCCGTCATATAAACAAAGTTTACACCAGGATAATCGATTTCCAGTTGACTCATGAGAGAGAGGTATAAGTCGATGTTTGCTTCAGTCGTGTTAGCTTGTCCACACCAGGACCAAATGATGACATTGACATCCGAATTCGCGGGATCGTCAAGATAATCCCGAGTCCTTTGTGCCCACGTT
>JAFDGP010000285.1 GCA_019309245.1 Deltaproteobacteria bacterium
CGCGCCCCCGAGCCATGTGGGCTGAAACAACGCCTCCTTCAGAGCACACGACCAGGCGGCTACTCCTCTCGCACAACTCGAAAGCCTACAGAACCCACTGGATGAAATATCGTCCTTCGACTAGCTGGCCTGCATGATTCTGCACCGCTCAGGTATGATCCGCCCCTGATCACCCTGCAGACCTCAAGACCCATTTCTCCTTTAGTCGGGGGATCAAGAACCGGAGTTGCGGTGTGGTAATCTCCTTGGCAAGAGCCAATACAAAACTCCCAGACATTGCCGCACATATCATGCAAACCCCACGCATTCGGTTTCTTGAGGCCAACTGGTTTCGAAGATCTCATCGGAGGGGACTCTCTTTCCAACCGATTAGTCCCACTGGCGGAATCGAGACTGCTATCCTTATACCAGCAATAAGAGCCCACCACTGAACACTCGACATTCTCACCCCAATAGAAGCGAGTCGTTGTCCCTGAGCGGCACGCATATTCCCACTCCGCTTCTGTGGGCAATCGGAAATTCCCCTTACCCTTTGCTGACAACTTATCGCAGAACATCATAGCTTGGTCCCAGCTGACCATCTCAATCGGACGAGTAGCATCTCTGTTCACAGTGTGGGTCTTGAGCCCGGTCACTCGCTCGAATTCCCCCAATGTCACCTCATGCTTGCTCATCCAAAAGCCCTTCACGATTTGGATTGAGCGCCTTGGCCCCTCAAGCAAGATCCTGCTCCTCTCATATTCGCGATCATTGGAGAATTTCAATCTGGCGCTTATGGCCTCAATTGCCCATTCTTGATCCTCTATTGAGGAGCCCATCTCGAATTCTCCAGACGGGATCCATACAAACTCCATGCCATTGAAAACTCTGACTTCGCCCACACTTCGATGTGTCGTAGATCCACCCCTCCCTAAAGAGGGATCCTGATGCGAATTGAGGCAACCAGCGATTCCAAGAGCAAAGACGAACACAGATATACATCTGAATGCAATTGCGACGGCGCTTCGATTATGCGATTGAGCATTCAAGCTATATCAACTCACTCCTCTCTCACAATTCTGAAGCCGGTACCGTTGTGGACAGGCCCGCACATGCGATCCCGAGAGGCGCTCCTGCAACGGTACCAATAATCCATATAGGAACCACCTCTAGCGACATGACATGGCTCTTTCCAGTTTTGCTCCAGAGGGTATTGCCGCGCTGGACCGCGCGGGTCGTTGGCTGGACTGAAGGTGTAATAGTCCTCATAGAACCTATCCAAGCACATCTCGCTCGCATTCCCGATCATATCGTAGAGCCCCCATGCATTCGGCTTCTTGAGGCCCACAGGTTTGAACCACACTCCGTTGGGACTGATGACATCGATGACGTTATCTCTAAGCAGGATCTCATCTATAGCCAGCCATTCCTTGTCACGCACCTCGTAGCTATTGCGACAATGCCAGCAATACTCGCCCAAGACAGCAGGAGAGGGATCATTCCCCCAATAGAAGGGCGTTGTCGTTCCCGCTCTGCAGGCGTATTCCCACTCGGCCTCGGTTGGCAGGCGGTACACCTTGCCGCTGATTGCAGAAAGCGCGTCGCAGAATGAAACAGCCTGGTCCCACGGTATATCCACGACCGGCCTATTTGGATCTCTATAGTCCGTCAAGTGAACTCCCGTGCTCTCCGAATATTCCGTCCAAGGCAGGAAGCCGGCTATACGCTCAAACTGGGCTTGAGTGACCTCGTATTTGCCCATCCAGAATCCCTTTGAAATTCTGACCTGATGGGCAGGACCTTCGCACTCAACCGGCGGATACGGATCCCAACACTGTTCGTCCAGGAAAGCACGAACGAACTTAATCTCCTTTTCTGTCGCGCCCATCATGAACTCGCCCGGCGGAATCCAAACAAACTCGATGCCGTCGAAGACGCAAATCTCGCCAGCCTTGTGGGCCGGTTTGACGGGATTGTCCGCTGCCGTGCCCCGAGAGAGGCTCAAGATACAGCTGATCCCCAGGATTGAGACCAAGACGGCAACGATGTTAACCAGTATTGCTCTCATTTCCTCCCACCACAGTCAGATCTCCTCCGCGTCGGGCGTCAAAACACACCTTGGTCCATGCTGATTTCAGCAGACCAGTCCATCTGCAATCCACAGGGTCTAGCTCTCTCGGATAGCCCAGCATTCTACAAGAGTCCCCCAAATATCCTTCCGAGTGCTATTCCTCCGCCGAAGGGGTATGTGACATACGGCGGGGGGCATTCTATGAGGTTCTTGCCATACTCTGGCCTGAAGCCCCAGGCCATGTATGTGAACGGTTGCCAGCCATGTTTCTTGTCCAGACACAAGAAGGTGTCGTAAACCAATCCCAAGGGAAGGTTCTCCCGTCCGCCACCCGTTCTTGCACATAGGCAGTCATAGTCCATCCTGCAATCTGCTTCCCACTGAGAGCCTAAGCCCCTACAGCACGCCTCGCGGCAACTCTGACTCCCTTCTGTGTTGAATCTGGCTCCGTGTGACGCGAATTTGTCACACCACTCTTTTCTGAGGCCACAACACTTCAGACATGTCGTCTCCTGCCGCCCATATGGAACCCAGCCACTCCCACCAGCAACGTCGATGCATGAAGACATAGCATCATCCTCGTCGTTCGCACAGCAGCAGTCCTCGTAACATGAAGAATAAGACCCCGGCGGTCTGAGATAGCCGCCCGGGCAACTCGTGGGATGATAACAATCAGCCCCCCTGTTGCTCCAGTAGTTGCAGTTGCCCGAATTGATCCTCGGCTCCTTGTCCACTGGTTGAGATTCATCTACCAGTTCAATAGGCGGAAGAGGTGCAGGCCTTGGCGGTTTCACATTAAGGCAGTCAATGCAATATATCTTAAAATCTAGTGATTTGCTGCATTCATCAAAATTTCCACCGCAGAAACACTCCGCGCATATCGGATGCTCGCAATTCTGTTGTTTACCATACCATGTATCTGTCTTCCCCTCTTCGCCAATTGGCTTGTGCCCTCTAAACAGGTGAAAAAACTCATGGGCAAGAAGCGATCTTATGGCTTCTATCTCGCTTTTGTATCGAGGATTTAATCTATCCGTGCAGAAGACAATCTGTCCTGGCAATGAGACTTCATTTCCGCTCATATCTCTCCCTGTTCTTCCTGAGCAGTAAGCCCCGCCAGTCCCCGCGCAGTGTGCGTCCTCTGTATTGCTGTGGCAATAGATAACCACATCGTAGTCGTAATTCTTGTCAGACCCATATGAATAATCCCAGCCATATGAATAGGATTTTCCCCCTGAGGAAAAGAATGAGCCATCTGTATTTTGACCCAACTTATGGATTTCGAAGAAAGCCCTGCAGAGGTCTGAGGTCTGAAGTTGCTCCATGGCTTCTTCTAGGAGATCGCTCATCATTTTTCCAGTTCTATAGGGAGATTCTTTTTTGCACGAGTCGATAACTCGGAATCTGGCCAT
>JAFDGP010000020.1 GCA_019309245.1 Deltaproteobacteria bacterium
GTGGTGGTCGCTGTCGCCTCTCCTTACATCAAGGTTCGGGTGGCAATCGGCCACCATGTATCCAACAACTGGCGAGAGGCAGTTACCGAAGCCGTCAGTGCTCCGGAAATCGCAGGCTACTTTCGTGGCGATCACACCGGTATCTGGCAAAAATTGACCCAGGAAGGTAAATCTGCATTTGCCATGTTGTTTTCGCCCGGCAATACCAAAGCCGGCAATTCTCACAGCTACGGCATATTGAACAAGCTTAAAGAGATGTCACTCGGCCGGTTGCCTGTTTTCGGCGGTAGCGCTGCCGACGACTGGCGCATGGAATCCAACTATATTCTCTATGGCACCCACGCCTACCCGGATGCTCTCTTGGTCGCTGTTTTTGAGACCAGCCTTCGCTTTGGGATCGGTCTGGCCCATGGATTTACTCCGGGAACCAGACGTGCCACCGTTACCCGAGCCCGGAACCACGTGGTTCTGGAACTTGATGGCTTGCCCGCCGCAGAGGTGTATGCAAAGATGGTGCAGTGCTCGAGAGCGGAGCTGGAGTCAAAGCACCTGACCCTGACGTGCGGAGGCCCTCTGGGCAGCCCTGGCCCCTATGGTCAGTACAGCGTTAATGTCGCCAGCTACTTCACCGCTGACGGGGGCCTGCGTTTGTGTCAACCCGTCCCCGAGGGTGCCATATTGACCTTGATGGAAGCCGACCCCAATACCCTGGTCACAGCCGGCCGGGAAGCGGCACGCAAGGCCTTGCTGCGCGGCGATATCCAGTCGCCGGCAATGGTGCTGGTGTTTTCCTGCGCCCTGCGACATCGCCTCTTGAAACAACGCACCCAAGAAGAAATCTCTCACATCAAGGAGATGTTCCCGGATGTTCCGGTAGCGGGTTTTTACAGCTTCGGCGAACAGGGCCTGGCGGACGACAACGTCAACCGCCATAACAACATGGTTACCACCGTTCTCACGCTCGGAAAAGAGCTCTCGTTTGCTGCCAAGGTCTCAGAAGAAAACAAGAAATTGGTGAAGCGTTTAAACCAGGAGATCTTCGAAAGGCGACGGACGGAAATCATTCTAAAGGCAAGCCAAAAAACATATTGGGATTTATACGAAAACGCACCGACAGCCTATTTTTCTGTCAGCGCAGTTGATGGCTCGATTCTTCGGTGCAATGCTGCAGCAGCCAGACTGTCCGGATATGATCGGAAAACCCTTATTACGATGAAAATCCAAGACCTTTATGACCCCTCAGACGAAGGGTGGGGCAAGGCACAAGAAATTTTCAAGGCCATGCAGGCAGGCAAGTCCGTCATGGATGTCGAACTCAAGATGAAACACAAAAACGGGGTCTCATTTTGGATAAGCCTATCGGTTGAACCGATTAGAGACGTCCAAGGAAACGTTGTAGAAAGCCGTTCGGCGGTGATCGATATTGACAAGCGCAAGCGGGCGGAGCAACGCCTGCAACACGAGCACTCCTTCCGGACCGCCATCATTGAAAAAGCGGCTGAAGGGCTATGTGTGTGTCACGAAATTGAGACCTATCCTTATGTGCGTTTCACGGTGTGGAACGACCGCATGACTGAGATTACCGGCTACACCATGGAACAGATCAACAAGTTGGGATGGTATCAGACTGTGTACCCTGATCCCAAGGATCAACAGGCGGCCAAGACATGTATGGCACGGATGAGAACAGGGGACGACCTTCGAGCAGAACGCTGGGAAATCACGCGTGCCGACGGAAAAAAACGAATCATGAACATTTCCACATCCGTGCTCGAAACCCACGACGGTTCCATCCATGTCCTTGCTCTCATGAATGATGTCACGGAACAAGAAGAGGCGCAGGCTGCGCTCCGACAGGGCCGGGCTGTATTGCAAGCATTGCTGGATGCTACCTCGGACGTGACCGTTCTTCAGGACCGCAGCGGAACGATTCTCGGCTACAATGGGGCATTGCTCGAAAGTCTCGGTCTTGACGATGAACAACTCAACGGCCAATGTATCTACGATTTTTTGCCGACCAGCGTCGCACAGGCTCGAAAAACATATGTCGAGCAGGTCTTTTCATCAGGCAAGCCCGTCCACTTTGAAGAAGAAAGAGAGGCAAGGACTTTACAAACCGCCATCTATCCGATCCTGGACGCTCGCGGCGACGTGACGCAGGCGGCGGTGTTTGTGCGTGATGTGACTGAGCAACGGGCCACGGAAAGGCGCATCCGTCAGATGTGCAAACTTGAGGCCCTGGGCACTCTCGCTGGAGGTATCGCCCACGATTTCAACAACTTGCTTATGACCATTCAGGGCAATGTATCTCTGATGATCACAGATCTGG
This sequence comes from Deltaproteobacteria bacterium, assembly GCA_019309245.1. Lineage (GTDB taxonomy): Bacteria > Desulfobacterota > Desulfobacteria > Desulfobacterales. The sequence continues at coordinate 2,330 of JAFDGP010000020.1, forward strand.
AGCCGAGTGATCCGCACCATGCGCTGCTGTCGAATGTGGAAGAAAGTGTGCGAAGCGGTGCTCGGCTCACCAGGCAGCTGCTCGGATATGCCAGAAAGGGACAATATCATGTAGAGCCCGTCGACCTGAATGCCTTGATTAACCAAACCTGCGAAACCTTCGGCAGGGCCAGAAAGGAGATCCGAATCCACAAAGAACTGGCAAAGGACGTATGGGCCGTTAAAGCCGATCAAGGCCAGATCGAACAGGTGTTGCTTAATCTCTATGTCAACGCCGCCGACGCCATGCCGGATGGGGGTGATCTTTACATATGGACTGAAAATATTTCTCATCTGGACATGCAAGATAAGGAGTATACCCCAAAGCCGGGAAAGTACGTATGCTTGTACGTCGCCGACACGGGCGGGGGCATGGACAGAGGAACTTTGGAGCGCATCTTCGACCCCTTTTTCACCACCAAGAAACTCGGCAGGGGCACCGGTCTCGGGCTGGCTTCCACGTACGGCATCATCAAGGGACATGGGGGCTATATTGACGTAGATTCCCAAAAAGACACCGGCACGACCTTTAACATCTATTTGCCTGCAACAGCACAAAAGCCCGAGCAGCCCCGCAAAGGGCCGCAAGCGGTCCTTGAGGGCCGTGGCGTGATCCTGCTGGTAGACGACGAACCCACGGTTTTGGACGTCGGTGCAAAGCTACTCAACAAACTGGGCTATACGGTGCTGACCGCCTCCAGTGGACGAGATGCGCTAAACCTTTACCAAGAAAAGGATGACGAAGTGGACCTCATTCTTTTGGATATGGTGATGCCGGACATGGGCGGTGCGGAGACCTTTGACGGCATCAAGAAAATCAATCCTTCCGCCAAGGTCCTTCTGGCGAGCGGCTACGCCCAGGATGGACGTGCCGGGGAGATCCTGAAACGGGGCTGTAACGGATTTATCCAAAAACCCTTTTCTATTCAGGAGTTGTCTGAAACGATCAAGGATATCCTGGGGCCCGGATCGGCCAGTCCGTGAAGGCTTCAACGCCGCCCCTCCTCCATTGTTGACCTTATAATAGCTTGGGGTTGACAATAAACACGCCTCCAAGTATACCTCTGCACCAGCCCGCACACGGCAAAGCACAAAACCACCAGAAACGTGGTCGCTTGGGCGCGGGCAATTTCACTCGGAGTTGAAACACGCATGAAGGTTTCGGCGCAAGCCCGGCACAGGGCCTGGATGTCTTTTCCCGGAATCCTCGCCGCACTTGTCCTTCCATCACTAGCCATTGTTGCTGTCGCTGTCAACGTGGCTCGATCCGAAACCGTGTATCCCGTGCTGGATCCGGTGGTGGTCACCGGAACGCGGATACCGCGGCCTCTTTCCCAAAACGGCCATGCCTTTTACATACTCAGCCGGAAAGACATCGAGAACAGCGGGGCCAACAACGTGTGCGATCTTCTGGAATTCGTCAGCGGCACAGATGTACGGCAGCGGGGCGGACATGGAATTCAGGCAGATGTATCCGTTCGCGGCGGCTCCTACGAACAGACCTTGATTCTGATCGACGGAATCCCGATGGCAGATCCCCAGACCGGCCACCACAACATGGATCTTCCGGTCACCCCGGCAGACATTGAACGCATTGAGGTCCTTAAGGGCCCGGCAGCCCGGGCATACGGACACAATGCTGTGGCGGGAGTCATCAACATCATTACCCGACAAGCGGATACGACACGGACCAGCGCCAATGTCGCGGTCGGCGACTACGGTTATTACCGCATCGGTTTGGGTGGTTCCATAGCGGGGCGGTCGGCAGGCTCCAGAATTTCGGTGTCCCGTCGGCGCTCCACCGGGCACCTGTCTGATAAACCAACCGACTTCGATATCAAGACATTGTTCTACAAAGTACAACTGGCCCAACCCGGCCGGAATTCCGGATTCACCCTGGGCGTTGTGGATAAAGACTTTGGGGCCTATGGATTTTATTCGGACGCCTTTCCGGAGCAGCGAGAGGCAACGCGGACGCTTCTGGTCGAAGGACAAATGCAAATCAATGCGGCGAATTGGCGGATCGAACCGCGCCTTTTCTGGAGACGCCACGCCGATGACTTCAAAATCCAGATCGCGGACCTCTGGAGCGAAAACAACCACCAGAGCGACGTCTACAGCGCTCAGTGCCACACCCGTTGCCAAACCGTTTTGGGAAACGTCGCCCTTGGAGCAAGCCTGACACAAGAGGCCCTGAAGAGCACCAATCTGGGCACACAGCGTCGACATCTATCGGAATTCTTTTTTGAACACCGCCCTGCCCCTTTCGGGCGTATCAAGGGTGGTTTCGGCGCCTCAGTCGCTCACGAAAACCAGTGGGGCTGGCGGGTCTGCCCCGGTGCTGATCTCAACGCTACGGTCTTGGACGGAGTCAACCTTTTCGCCTCTATGGAAAAGGCCTATCGTATCCCGACCTTCACTGAACTATGGTACTACACCCCGGCCAACCAAGGCAATCCAGACCTGAAGCCGGAAAAATCCTGGACAACCGAGGTAGGTATGAGATGGAACGGCGAGGGTTTCTCTGCGGATGTGGCCGCCTTTGTTCGTAGGGAACACGATGTGATCGACTGGAATCGGTCGTCCGGCAGTGATCCGTGGAAAGCCAGAAACATATCTGGCGGCACCACCAGAGGTATGGAGGCCGATGTCGCCCTGTATCCACAAGCACGCTTTGCTCACGTTCGGCTGAGGAGTGTTCGCTTGTCGTACACCTATCTCGACTCGACCCGAGATACAGAAGGACGTGAGTCGAAGTACGCGCTGGATCATCTGAGACATCAGCTTATCGGCACCCTGACAACCCATTACAGCGCCTCTTTTAGATCCACCATCAAGATGCGTTACGGAAAACGCATGGTTGGAGATTCCTTGTTCGTTGTAGATGCCTCCCTGGCGTTTCACACGTCAAGAGCAGAATTCTTCATAGAAGCGAACAATGTGTTTGATGAAGCGTATGTAGACGGCGGATTCGCCCCCATGGCCGGCCGCTGGATCATTGGGGGGATCAGGATTGTCTTGGACCCCCTATCGCCTTGAAGGAAGACCACCCAACAGCGGACAGTGGGTTGTGCAAAAGTCTCAAACCGGGGGCAATGCCCTTCAGGGGAAAACGCCCGGCTAAGGCAAACAAATAAGTTGTAGAAATTGTCTGAGGATACGCGCGGTCGCGCCCCAAATCTCATGGCCCTGATAGGAAACACTGGGGCAGCTGGCCTCGTGCGATGAGGTCTGCCCGCAAGGATTAGTCAGGGCATTCAGTACATGTATCGGGACAAATATCAACGTATCTATCTCTTTTGAATTCACGCGAAAAGGATATGGATAATTAATGACGCCCACATGGGGAGTAATGACGAAACCGGTAGTCAGCGTTCGCACATCGTCAAGCCTGCCCAAAATCTTGACATCTTCGCGGCGCAGTCCGATCTCCTCGTGACATTCCCGCAAGGCCGTGTCCAGAAGATCCCGGTCTTGAGCGTCTGCCCGGCCTCCTGGAAATGAAATTTCTCCCTTGTGATGCGCCACCTGTTTGGATCTTCGGGTCAGCAGCACATGGTACTTTCCTTGTTTTTCCAACAGTAAGACCAAAACTGCGGAAGCCGTTGCAGCTGGATCAAGAATTGTCTTATACTGCCTTGAAGACAATACTCTCGAGATATGTCTGATCAGGGAACCCTCTATAGCCATTTCGATGTTGTCATTCCTTTCCACCAATGGTAATAGACACACCAGATACACGCTTCAGACCATATGATCCCATGAATATAGAAAAAGCCTTTAGGATTGCCAAGGCGCTTTTACTCCTTGGCCCCCTTTTTCTGGCCTGCGGGTGCAGGCCAGCCATCAGGTTTCCGGTCCAGCCTCCTGCGGCGCTGGTCAAAATCCCTGCCGACCGGCTTCCAACGTTTGAGGATGATATGTCCGCATATTCTCTAAATACGGCCATCCATGAGAGTCTCAAATTTCTACAACGTCTGCCGGACCAAACGCTCTTCCGGTTTGGTCCGGACGTTTACACCTTGACCGATTTACGCGAATCGCTGGTTGCATTTCGTAAGATCCTGGCAAAAGGCCTCACGGGCGAGCCCTTGCAGCACGCGATTGCTACCACTTTTTTTGTCTACAAATCCGTTGGATTCGACGGTCACGGCACCGTACTCTTTACAGGCTATTACGAACCGGTATTAAGAGCAAGGGCGTCACCTTCCAAAGATTATGCCTATCCGGTGTACCGCCGGCCGGACGACTGGGTTGTGATCGATCTTTCCGCATTCGGGCCCGAGTTCGCACGCAAAAGGATCGTCGGCAGGCTGACCGGGCACCGGATTGTTCCCTATTACACCAGGCGACAGATTGACACACTGGGTAGCCTTTCAAACAAGGGTTACGAGCTCTTTTGGGTTTCAGATCCGATTGCCTTGTTTTTCGTGCATATTCAGGGATCGGCAAAAGTCATCTTTGAAGACGGCACGATCCGGCATATAGGCTATGATGGCAGCAACGGCAAGCCTTACACGAGTATTGGAAAATTGCTCGCTGAAAGAGAAAAGATTCCAAAAAAAGAGGTGTCACTTCAAAACATTCAATCATATTTGAGAGAGCATCCGGAAGAACGTGAAAGTGTGCTCCATCATAACGAACGGTATGTGTTTTTCCGTTTTGTACCCGGCGGCCCAGCCGGTGCGCTTGACGTCGCTCTGACCGCCGGGCGCTCCATTGCAACCGATCTCGATTTGTTTCCCAGGGCCGCCTTGGCCTTCATCCAGAGCTCAAGACCCATAATCAACCATAATGGCGTTGTGGCCCGTTGGAAACCGTTCCGCAGATTCGTCCTGAACCATGATACAGGCAGTGCAATACGCGGCCCGGGGCGCGTTGATGTCTTTTGGGGCTCAGGAGCGCAAGCAGAAAAAGCGGCGGGAAGCATGAAGCAAAACGGCAGCCTTTACTTTCTTATTCGTAAGCCTAAAGGCAACCCGTCAGCACCATGAGATTTGTCCTTTCACGGGTCCGGGCTCGCGAATCGATACCGGCCATCTTGTGCTATGCGCAATAGCGATTGCATGCCGACATACAGATGCGCAGCTCTGGCTGGAAACAGAATAACCTTTTCAAATACTCTTTGCAGCTCATCGGGACAGATGATGCATGCATTTAGCAAACAAATCGTACATTGTTGGTTGACATTGTGTGAGCAATCTTTTATAAGGCAGCCCAGTGAGAGATTTGACTGATTGCTCCTTTTGGACCGAACAAAGCAAAGCTACAAGGAGACGAAAAAGCAATCCATTGGACGAGAAATATCACGGGATTTGTTTCAACTTCAAAAAGCTCTCGGACGTGATGGCTACGCCATATATTGTTAAACCTTGTAACGATCCGGTTTGTTGTAAACCTCAAAAAAGGAGGAAGCCCTCATGAAGAACTTGAAAAAGGATTTGCAGGCGGTCAACAAGGAAATCAAGGCGTTGGCCAAGAAAACAGAGAAGCTGGTTGCAGCCGTAGCCAAGATTGAAAAGGCGCAGGCGACGGCAAAGAAAAAGGCGAAAGCAAAGGTCTCCAAGAAAGCCGGAGCGAAGAAGACAGCGGGGAAAAAGACAGCAGCGAAGAAAAAAACCGTCGTGACCGCAACGGATCAGGTCCTCAATATTGTAAAGCGCTCAAAGAAAGGCATCGCAGTGCCGGCTTTGATGAAAAAGACGGGCTTTAATGAGAAGAAGGTTAGAAACATTATATCCAGGGCCTTCAAACAACAGAAGATCAAACGACTCGGAAGGGGTCTTTACGTCGCCGCATAGAACCTGCGTGGTCAACACACAATCCCGGGCTTTCCGGTTAGAGTATCAGCTCTGCGGGACCGGAGCGCAATGTGAGGCCTTTGAAAAAGGGTGCATTTTGGTCAAGCTCAATAGTGGCGTTTGCCTCGGGCAAATTAACCGCAGGAATATGTGGTATTTTGAGTCTGCCGCAGGCGGATGAGCTTGGCGCCGAAATTGGGCAAATGCCAAGGTTTTGCAGAGGCCCCTCCTCGACCTGTGCTTGGCACGAATACCTGAGCTATCGGTAGGCCAAGTGCAAAAAGCAAAGCAAACGCTTGCGGACTGCCGCATGTCTTTTGCCCGGCAGCCGTCTGATCCATCTTACCTGGGCGTCATGTGTTATCGGACGGTCGCGCCTCTCTCGTCCTGTCCTGCCCGCCGCCAACCCAAGCATCGGGCCGGAAGGCGATTTTCCGATCCTCGACAGGCTGTGCCCACCACCCCAGATCTCTTACTTTAAAGAAACGAGCATCGGCAAAACGACCCGAGTACTGACAGCGCGGGTTGTGCAAAGCTCTCGCCGTCGCACGCGGGATGGCGCCTGATTCCATTAACCGATTGACAAAATGGACGATCTGTGTTTTTTAATAAAGTTTACAAGATGTGAGCCGACGTGGCCACTGGTCGGTGGTCGGCTCATGAAACCACCACGGAAGGAAATCCGATCACATGAAACGGACCTATCAACCAAGCAGGATCAAAAGAGCCAGAACCCATGGGTTCCGGAAGAGAATGTCGACGAAACAGGGGAGACGGGTGGTCAGTCGACGGCGTGCAAAGGGAAGAAAACGCCTGACCGCATGAAAGGGCCATTGAAGGCTTGAACGCTTATTCTTTTAAAAAATCCGACCGGATCATGAAACGATCGGATTTTGTGCGCCTATACACCCACGGCAAACGGGCACGTGCCGGCGTTTTTTGGGCCAATGCCGGTCCAAACCGCCTGGGCAGTCCGCGTTTGGGTATCACGGTCAGCAAGAGAGTCGGCGGGGCGGTCAAGCGTAACAGGATCAAACGGCTGGTCCGAGAGTATTTTCGATTGAACAAGGCTCGATTTGCCGGCTCCTGGGATATAAACCTCGTCGCCAGGCAGGAAGCCGCACGGGCATCGACGCAGGAAATACATTTCGCGCTCGAACGCCTCTTTTGTGAAATTTTGAAGGATGATAATCGGTTATGAAACCTTTACTGGTGCTCATTAGGATCTATCAATATATCCTTTCGCCGATCTTCACGCCATCGTGTCGTTTTCATCCAACGTGCTCTGAGTACGCCTACGAGGCTATTGAACGTCACGGCGCATGCCAGGGAACGTGGATGGCTGCGAAAAGACTCTTGCGGTGCCACCCTTTTCATCCAGGCGGATTTGATCCTGTTCCGTGATGCTCTCGAGCCTTCGACTGCGTGACGTGCTATTGACTCATACCAGGGAGAAAACACTCCATGTCTACGGAACTACGCCTTCTTTTGGCCATCGTTTTATCGTTTCTGATCTTCTTTGTGTACCAAGCCCTTTTCATGGACAAACCTCAGGTCCACAGGGTAGCGCCCGAAACCAAGGCGGTGCCGGACCAACCTGAAACACCCTCAGGCGAAGGCCGGGTGAAACCACTGCAAGACGTTACGGCTCAGACCGTTGAACCCTTCGAGCCCCGGAATATCCAAGCAGACCTCGGTCCGGAGCGTACAATCACGGTTTCGACCGACCTGTATGTGGCACAGCTTTCCGAAAAAGCGGGTGCGATGAAAAGCTTCAAGCTCAAAGGGTACCGTGAATCGATCGAGCCGAACTCGCCGATGAAAGAGATTATTTCCCTGCGTGGCACTCCGGATGCGTTCACCCCTGTGGTCTCCTTTTTGGCTTCGGACGGACACCTGCTTCACGTCGGTCCGTTCCACGCCGACGCCTCGCAAGACACCATCGATGCGTCCCGCCAAACCCGGTCCTTACAGTTTTTATGGAGATCTCCCGAGGGAATTTCCATGGTCAAGACCTACTCGTTTCATCCCAAGACCTACGAGATCGGCCTGGAAATCAAGGTGGCAAATCTGTCTGGAAAGCCCTTGGACAATAGCCTGGCGATTGCCGTGAGGACCCTGTTTGACCAGGCCAAGTCCTCCCGCTACGCGTTTTCCGGTCCGGCCGTTTTTATCGATGGAGAGCTCAAAGAAATCAAGCTCAAGGCCATCGCCAAACAGCCTTCTCTTGCCGGCCGGATCTCTTGGATCGCCAATGAAGATCAATACTTCGCCACGGCCGTTGTTCCGGAACAACCTCGGAAGGCCCGCATCCACTTGGCGATCGGCGATAACCATGTCCTGCAGGCCACCTATGTGGATCCAGCCGATCCCATTGCCTCGAAAACGGAAAGGACTTTCCGATACAGGCTCTACTTCGGGCCGAAGAGCCTGGAAGCCCTTCGCCACGTCGGCTCGGATCTCGGCAAGATGCTGGACTTCGGTTTCTTTGATCTGTTGGCAAAGCCCCTGCTCTACATCATGAACCAAATCTACCGCATCATTCCCAACTACGGGATTGCCATCATTCTCATTACCATTGTCGTCAAGCTCCTGTTCTGGCCATTGAGCAACAAGAGCTATCAGTCCATGAGCCAGATGAAAAGGCTACAGCCCAAGATGGCTGAAATCCGGGCCAAATACAAAAACGACAAAAAAATGATGAATCAGGAGTTGATGAACCTATACAAGCTTTACAAAGTCAATCCCCTTGGGGGGTGCCTGCCCATGGTTCTTCAAATCCCGGTGTTTTTTGCTTTCTACAGAATGTTGTACCAGGCTATTGAATTGAGACAAGCTCCGTTTTTCTGGTGGATTAACGATCTGGCCGCGCCGGACCGTCTGGGAAGCTTCGACATCAAAATCCCGCTTATGGCCCCGCCGTACGGGATCCCGGTCCTGACCCTGATCATGGGAGCCTCGATGTTTTTGCAGCAAAAAATGTCTCCTCCGCCCGGAGACCCGGCACAGGCCAAGATGATGATGTTCATGCCGATTTTCTTTACCTTCATTTTTATCAATTTTCCCTCGGGGCTTGTTCTGTACTGGCTGGTGAACAACATCCTATCCATCGCGCAACAGTACTACATCACCAAAAAGACCGTCTAATCACGGAGGATACTATGGCAGCTGAATATGAATTCGAGGGGAAAACCAAAGAAGAGGCCCTGCAAACAGCCTGTAAGGAACTCGGGCTCTCCGAGAACCAATTGCAGGTTGAGGTGCTATCGTACGGCTCCACGGGGATCTTCGGTCTGGTTGGCGTCAAAAAGGCCAGGATCAAGGTTGTCATCCCCAAAAAACACCAAACACCACCAGAGCAACCCGTATCGCCCGCCGAAGACGCTGACGCCAAGGAGGACATCTCCGGCACAGCCTCTGAAGCACTGAAAACCCTGGTTTCTTTTATCGTGGACGACGCAACGGTCACGGCCCGGAACACGGCTGACGCGGTAAAACTCACGATAGAAGCCGACAACTCAGCGTTGCTGATTGGAAAGCACGGTCGAACGCTGGACGCCTTGCAGTATCTCGTCCAAAAAATCGTCTATCAGGACAAAAAGACCAAAAAACGAATTGTGGTAGACGTTGAGGGCTACCGGGAACGCAGAAAGGCTTCATTGACCCAGCTTGCGCTTCGTCTGGGCGAAAAAGTGAAGCGGTCTGGAAAGCCGGCTACGATCAGCCCTATGAACGCCTATGACAGGCGGATCATCCACGTAGCGCTCAAAGACGAGTCCAGGGTTCGAACGCAAAGTATGGGCTCGGGTGCATTGCGGAAACTGGTCATTTATCCTCAAAAAAAGCAGAAAAAACAAGGTGCCTCCGTGTAGTCGGCGCTGATGCGAGAGCTTTGCACAACCTCCTGCCGGGGGACCGAGCGCGCAAAATGTTGCCCTGTAAGCGAGAGCAACGAGTTTTGCAAAGGTCTCGATGCCCGCCCCTTGACAACAGGTTGTGGCTGGGCGGCACCGACCAGGAAAAGCAAAGAAATACACTGATGTTCATGAGTCCGCTAAGAGCGCCGTCCGGGAATTCTTGATGTTATGGTGGTCGCCGTGAGCAGCGCCGAAGTGGACACCATTGCAGCAATCGCCACACCCGCCGGGGCAGGTGGCATCGGCATTGTCAAGATCTCCGGGCCCCTGGCCTCCTCGTTGGCGGATACCATCTTGCGACCATCAATAAGGCTTTCCAAACGCCGATCCCACTACCTGTACCATGGCTACGTGGTTGACCCGGACACGGGCAAGACCATTGATGAAGTGCTCTTCGCGCTCATGAAGGCCCCCCGCTCTTATACCCGTGAAGATGTCTTGGAAATCCAGGCTCACGGCAGTCGGTGTGGGCTGCGCAGGATCCTGGAGTTGGTCATCCAACACGGTGCCCGCCTGGCAGAGCCGGGATAGTTCACCAAGCGGGCCTTTTTGAACGGCCGGATTGACCTCGCACAGGCCGAAGCCGTAGCGGAGCTGATCGCGGCACAGACCACCGAGGGGCTTGAGCTGGCAGCCGAGCAGCTCACCGGAGAGCTTTCCAGGGCTGTTTTGAGCATCAAGGCGCCTCTCATCGATCTGCTTGCGCAAGTTGAGGCGGCCCTTGATTTCCCTGAAGATGTGGCGGAAATCATCCACCATGATCGCTTTGCCCGAAACATCAAACACCAGGTGATCGATCCACTAGAGGCCCTGCTTGTCCAATACCAGGAAGGACACGTGTATCGGGAAGGGATTTCTACCATCATTGTGGGGCGGCCCAATGTCGGAAAGTCCAGTTTGATGAATCGATTGTTACAAAAAGAACGGGCAATCGTAACCGCCATCCCAGGCACCACGCGCGATTTTATTGAAGAGACCGTCAGTATCCGGGGCATTCCCCTCAGGCTGATCGACACCGCCGGCCTTCATCATACCCACGACGCCCTGGAGGCCATGGGGATCGAATACACCCGAGAACGCCTCAGCAGGGCCGACATCGTCATCTTCATGGTGGACGGCAGTGTCCCGATCACCTCGGAAGACCGGCGAATCTTCGACCTCGTCAAGAACCGAAAGGCTGTTTTGGTCATCAACAAGAGCGACCTTCCCGCCGTTGAGCCCGTGCCGGCCATCGCGCAGCAGTTTGCCGGCATCCCCTTTCTGGCGATCTCCGCATTACACAACCAAGGCATTGAGGCCTTAAAGACCGCCATCTACTCCCTGGCTACCGGCCAACAGGGCCCTGCCGAGCTACCGCGCATCGTGCCCAACCTGCGCCACAAGCTCGCCCTGAAGCGTGCCCTGATGGCATCCAAGGCTGCGGCTGATGGCCTGACTGGCAGGGTGGAGGCTGAGCTGATCGCCATCGACCTGCGCGATGCCCTGTCGGCTCTAGACGAAATCGTGGGTCTTACAACCACCGAGGACATCCTTGAGCACATCTTCAACACCTTCTGCATCGGCAAATGAATCCCGTTGCAGTCTTGGTGCAACGGCCCGCAGAACCCGCCTATGGCCTGAACCTCCAAAAGCCGCCGCTTTCTTCGTAAAACTTGTACTCCTCCACAGTATCTACGGCAACCGTGTGCGCCCCCTGGTCGCAAGCCCCCTTCAGCCTGACCCGGACAGGCCAGTATTTTCCGGACTTATCGTAGGGCCCGATGTCATTGATCTGTATCACCTGAAAGACGCAATTGCTCCTGTCAAGTGTGATCAACTGCTTGATGACGGCTTCCGAGGGCGCCCTGGCGCATGACATCTCGCACAGTGCGGTAAACACGGCTAGGGTAAGGATTTTTCTCATTGACTTCGGTCCTTCCACAGTTATCATTCATATAATAACCAAATCAGGGGGATCAAGATTGGCTTTTTGGCGACGACACGTCGTGGGTGTCGGTACAATTTTGATAATTGCGGTATTCGTCGGGATGGCCGCCGGTTTTTTTTTCGCACTGACCCGGGATCTTCCCGCGATACGACAACTACAACGTTTCAAGCCCGCCGCGATCACCCGAATATACTCGGCAGACAAGGTGCTGCTTGCCCAGCGCTTCTACGAAAGGCGGGAACCCGTAGCGCTCACTGTTATCCCTGAATACCTCAAACAGGCCATCATTGCCACCGAGGACGCAAAATTCTATGAGCATCCCGGTGTGGACCTCAAGGGTATCCTTCGCGCGGTGATTCGCAATCTTTCCGCCGGTCAATACGTGGAAGGCGCCAGCACCATTACGCAGCAATTGGCCAAGACCCTATTTTTAACCCCCCGCAAGAGCATCATGCGAAAGCTCAAAGAGGCCTTCCTGGCCTTTCAGATTGAGCGGCGCTACACCAAAGACGAAATCCTCGCCCTTTATTTAAACCAGGTCTATTTCGGTAGCGGGGCTTACGGGGTGGAGGCCGCAGCACAACTTTTTTTCGGAAAATCCGTACACGATCTGACCCTGGCTGAGTGCGCCCTGATTGCGGGCATGCCCAAATCGCCGTCTCGTTACTCGCCTCTTGTGGACAAAAATCTGGCCGTAAAGAGAAGAAATGTCGTCCTGGAACAAATGCGGCGCCTCGGCATCATCACCAACGCACAGGCCACAGCCGCCAAGAATGCTGCCCTGGCCACGGCGAAGCAAAGGGTGCGCCTTGCCGATAAAGCCCCCTATTTCGTCTCTTATGTGACCGGACTGCTGGAAAAGCAGTTGGGGGAAAAGGCTCTCTATGAGCGAGGCTTGACCGTTTACACCACCCTTGACCTTACTATGCAACAAGCGGCCGAACGCGCTGTTCACACAGGGCTTCAGCGCCTGGCGGCACGGATGAAGGCCCGTGGCCTGTTAAAAAAAGAGCCGCCCCAAGCTGCATTGGTCGGTCTGGATGTGGCCCGAGGTGCCATTGTCGCCATGGTGGGGGGAAGCAATTTTGAACAGAGTCCGTTCAACCGAGCGGTGTCGGCGCACAGGCAGCCGGGCTCGGCGTTCAAGCCCCTGGTGTATGCCCTGGCCATTGAAAAGGGCTTCGCCCAAAACGATCTCCTGCTTGATGCCCCGGTGGTGTTCAGGGGGATGTCAGGGCGCCGGGACTGGTCCCCACAAAATTTTTCGGGAACCTACCAGGGAGAAATCACCCTGCGCAAGGCCTTGGCATTGTCGAAAAACATCCCCGCTGTTAGACTCATCAACAAGCTCGGTCCGTCAACCGCCGCAGCCTTTGCTCACCGGATGGGCATTGAATCACCGCTGGAACCGAATCTTTCTTTGGCTCTCGGCACCTCCGAAATCACTTTGCTCGAGCTCACCGCAGCCTATGCAACCTTTGCAAATCGTGGAGTCTGGACCCGTCCGTTCGCAGTCATCGAGGTCGCTGACAAACAGGGCCGAACCGTATGGAGGCACAGGGCCCAGAAACGGCCCGTCATCAGCGCTCAGACTGCAGCCGTGGTCACGGACATGCTCAAAGCCGTTATTCTGGAGGGTACCGGACGGGCCGCACGCGATGTTGGCCGACCGATCGCCGGCAAGACCGGAACCACGGATCACTATAAGGACGCCCTTTTCGTAGGATTTTCTCCCACCTTGGCCGTGGGGGTATGGGTCGGTCTGGATCATCATGGCACCCTGGGCAATAAGGAAACCGGGGCACGGGCCGCTCTGCCCATCTGGATAGAATTCATGAAAAACGCACTTCAGAGCCGTCCCTATTACGATTTCGACGTCCCGGACGGAGTGGTCACCATATCCATGGACCCCGATGCAGGCCTCTTGGCTGACGAGGGATCTCCCAATGCGACACCGGCCGTATTCAAAAGCGGTGAATCCGGGCAGGGTGGCCTCAGGAGGTAATCGGGCTTCACGTGACTCATCGCCCGGAACAGATTTCCTCGAATCTTGGGGTTGGTCTCATACAGGGCTTCAAGCAATTTTCTGATGTGCCGACGCTTTGAGGTCTCTGCCGTCGGGCATGGATTCGTCAGGACAGGAAATCCCTGCGACCGGGCAAACCGGTCGATGGTGTCCCCAGCTACATGCGCCAGCGGTCGGATCACCGTGAGCTTTCCTCCGAAAAAAGGCTGAATCGGCACCATTGTGCTCATTTCTCCCGCATAACACATGTTGATCAACAAGGTCTCGATAATATCATCCATGTGATGCCCCAGGGCCAGCTTTTGACATCCCATCTCGTGGGACAGCTCGAAAAGCCTTTTTCTTCGAAGGCGGGCACAAAGAAAACACGGGTTTTCTCGATTTTCCTCGCTGTGGGCACGGATTCCGTAGTCCGTGTGCTCAACACGCAAGACAATGCCGGCGTCCAGACAGAACCTCTCAACCTGTGGGACAATACCGCCTTCAAAGCCAAGATCGATATGGATGGCAGCCAGGAAATAGTCGATGGGAATGCGTGATCGCCGTTCATGCAAGCTCCAAAGCAGTGTCAGGCTGTCTGTTCCCCCTGACAGCCCGACTGCGATACGGTCTCCATCCGATATCATGCCGTAGAGGTGGATGGCCTGTCCCACGGCGCGCCTTAAGGCCCTGTCCCCAAAACGAGCCATGAGGCCTGCTATGTCTCCACTTTTTCAACAGGTTCCTGGTACTCAATCCACACCTTGCCCGCAGCGATTTCCCGCAGAGCTACCACAATATCTTCATTTTTGGGCGAATGGACCAGGTATTGTGCCCCTTCGCGCATCTGCCTCACGCGCTTGGCCGCAGCATGAACCAGCATGTAGCGGCTGTAACCCCGTCTCAAGCAATCTTCTACCGTGACTCTCGCCATTCAAACCCCCCCTTCCAATAA
>JAFDGP010000286.1 GCA_019309245.1 Deltaproteobacteria bacterium
TGGGCCGACAAATCCGGTTACAACCGGGCCGACAGGAACCAGAAGCCGGGTGGTGCGGGTTCCGGTGTCGTGCGCGCCGTGCCTCAAGCCCGAGTGTCCCACCGGGCATCAATGCATGAAAGAGGTTACCGTGGGGATGGTTTATCGGGCGTGTGAAGACGTGCTTAAGGAGGAGCCTCGACTCAAGACACATGGCGAATGATTCTCACTGCGGAGGACGTAGAGGCCAGAGAGATGAAAAAAGAATTAGATTGTCTTACGGAATCCATTATCGGGGCTGCCATAGCTGTTCAGCGTGAGCGGGACCTGGGCTTCTGGAATCAGCCTATGAAGCGTGTTTGGCGTATGAATTGGGCAGATGAGGGCTCCGAGTCGAACGTCAGAAGGTACTTTCAGTGAAATACAGAGAAGTAACAGTGGATTGTGGTTATCGTCTTGACCTTTTTGTTGAACGGAAAGCGATACTCGAACTGAAAGCAGTTGACGAGCTTAAGGCGATTCACGAAGCTCAAATCCTGTCTTATTTGAAGTTGTTAGGCTGTAAGGCAGGACTTCTTATCAACTTCAATGTCAAGCTGCTGAAGAACAGGATACGCGGGTTTGTCCTTGGTTTGAAAGACCCTCCGGGGTCTCGGCGTTCTCTGCGGTAAGTTAGTGGTGAATATTTTAATCGTAAAACTCAGTGCCATCGGGGATGTTATTCATACACTTCCGGCCTTAAATGCCTTGCGGGGGCATTTCCCAAAGGCCCACATTGCCTGGCTGGTGGAAGAGGAAGCCGCTGCGCTTGTGGTCGGTCATGAGGCGCTTGATCGCGTGCTGATTTCAAGGCGCAAGGGGTGGTTGAAGGCCCTGGGGACCGCTCAGGGGCTTAAAAGCCTGCGGGAAATGCACCGATTCATCAGGCAACTTCGTGATACGACTTATGATGTAATTCTGGACTTTCAAGGCTTGCTTAAAAGCGGCATTTTGATAGGATTGGCCAAGGGCAAAAGGAAAATAGGCTTTGACCGCGGCATGGAACACGCGGAGGAAAGCCATGTGTTCTTAAACGAGCGTGTCTCTCCGGTGAACATGGAGATCCACGCGCTGACACGGTCTATGATGCTGCTTGAGGCCTCGTTGGGCATTGTGCCGGAGCAAATCGTTTTTAGGCTTCCAATTTCTTTAAAGCACAAAGAGGCCGCAAAAGGCCTCTTGTCAGATGAGCAGGATCCGGCACACGGGCCGCTTGTGGTGGTTCATCCAGTGGCAAAATGGGAAACAAAGCTTTGGGAAAACCTAAAATTTTCCCGATTATGCGATGCGCTGGTTCGGCGCTACGATGCCCGGATTGTTTTCACCGGCCAACGGCGGGATCGCCGCACGATCAACGACATCCGGTCCGGCATGTGTGAGGCTGGGCTCGACCTTTCAGGAAAGACCCCTCTGATGGTCCTGGCCGCACTCTTTGAGACGGCTGACTGTGTGATCTCCACGGATACCGGACCCATGCATTTGGCCGCGGCTGTAGGCACACCGGTGGTCGCCCTTTTCGGACCGACCGCCCCCTGGCGGACCGGACCGTTTGGGCCGGGACATGAGGTCGTTCGGGCGGACCTGGAATGCAGCCCGTGTTTCAAGAGGCGTTGCCAAACCGTAGAATGCATGGCACAAATCTCTGTGGAGAAGGCATTGAATGGAGTTCAAAAGGTTCTCAATGCCGCAGTATCTCCAAATGTCGAGTAAACTCTTTTAAGAAACTCAATTCAAATCGCGGCACACGCATTCTCAGGGAAAAAGGTATGATGAAAGCTTTGGTGACCGGCGCTGCGGGATTTATCGGATCCCACCTGTGTGAATACTTGATTGACAAGGGGCTGACGGTTTTAGGCATTGACTGTTTTGTAGATTATTATCCAAGAGCCATAAAAGAAGCAAATATGGCTCGCTTAAAAAAACAGGAAGCCTTTAAGTTTATTGAGAACAGCCTGTTGGACGTAGATCTTGCAAGCATGCTGGACGGCGTTGACGTGGTATTTCACCAAGCCGCACAGGCTGGGGTTCGCGCGAGCTGGGGAGACAGCTTCAGGATTTACACAGACAATAACATTCTGGCTACACAGCAGCTTTTGGAGGCCTGTAAGAAGAGTGGGATAAAAAAGTTCGTGTATGCCTCGTCATCTTCCGTGTATGGGGATACCCTGGATTTGCCCATGCGGGAGACCTCCCTGCCCAGCCCTGTTTCCCCTTATGGCGTTTCTAAACTTGCTGCGGAGCACCTTTGCTGGCTGTACTTCAAGAATTTCAAGGTGCCGACCGTGTCTCTTCGTTATTTTACCGTGTACGGCCCCAGGCAAAGGCCGGACATGGCGTTTCACCGGTTTTTCAAGTGGGCTCTTCAAGGCCGGCCGCTGGAGGTCTATGGCACGGGTGAGCAGAGCCGGGACTTTACCTATGTGGACGACATCGTGGAGGCCAACTGGCTGGCCTTTGAAAGGCCTGTCCAAGGAGAGGTGCTGAACATCGGCGGCGGATCTCGGGTTTCCCTCAATGAGGTCATCGCGCGTATTGGGCAGATCGTAGGCGCCGAGCTGGAGGTCAACCACATGGATGTCCAAAAAGGGGACGTCAGACATACGTCAGCGGATATGAGCAAGGCGAAGCAGATGCTTGAATATGCGCCGAAGGTGTCGCTTGAAGAGGGGCTCAGACGCGAATTTGAATGGGTTCGGCAGATGATGGCGGACTGAGGGTTGATTCGGCATTCAGCCTTCGCCCAAATTCACCGCCTTGCATTTCCGGCAAACTCGGCAACCGGTGGATCCGGCTTACCGGAAGGATTGACAGGACGTTTTTATAGTATTACTTTAATAATTTAAGTAATACGGAATTTTGGAGAGAAGCGATGCCAAAGGTTACCGTAAAAGGGCAGATCACCATCCCCAAACAGATCCGCAGTAAATTCGGCTTGGTGCCGGGGACGGATGTCGACGTGGTTGCACAAGATAACAAGGTAGTGCTTGTGAAAAACGTCAAGCAGAACAGTTTTCTGAATTGGCTTGGACGTGGAGCTTCGAAGAAAAAGGCGGACGTCGACCGTGTCGTAGACAAACTGCGAGGTAGGACTGATGGGTAACCTCGTCGTAGACACAAACCCGCTTTCCTACATTTATAATGCCGTGCCTGAACTTGGGGAGAAATATGCAAGTTTGTTAGGAGAGTTGGGTCGAAAGAATAAGCTACTTATTCCCAAGCTGGTTTATGCGGAACTCTCACTTATTTTCAAAGACACTGAGGAGTTGAACAACTTTATTCATGATACCGGGATTGCTGTTGGGGACCTTGCACTGGACACCTATGTCACGGCTGCAAAGCGCTGGTCTGTGTACAACAGGCGTCGTACGCTCATGTGCCAACACTGTGGGGCAAAGCTAAGGAGGTTCACCTGTAGAGCTTGCGGCGCTGAGATCAGGA
>JAFDGP010000287.1 GCA_019309245.1 Deltaproteobacteria bacterium
TGGCGTGCTACAGAAGGCGATTTCATAGAGGTACTATGGGTCCTGACACCACCTTCCTTTTAAGATATCGACAAGCATTCAGCAATTAAAACAATGGGGTCAACATTACATAACTTTTCTAACGCTTATCAACAAACAGGCGGAAATTTCCACAGTGATGAATGACAGAGAGCGCGGAATGTATCATATCGACTCTCTGAAAGGATATTATGGGTTGTTCATTAAATCTGCAAAAGATTAGGAGGGGACTGAAATGACAGTAAAAAACATAGAGGACCAGAACCGGAACATAGAACACCCCTGGAAAACCGATAACTGGTTTGTAAGCCCATGGAACTACCTAGAAGAAGTGACCAAGGACTTCAATCCACCTACAAAGGTAAAAATTCATGATGTCACGTTGCGTGATGGGGAACAGCAAGCGGGTATTATTTTTACAAAAGACGACAAGATCCGCATCGCGAAAAAACTTGCCGAGGTGGGTGTTCATCGCATTGAGGCGGGTATGCCAGCAGTGTCTCCCCGAGATGAAGAGGCTATCCGGAAAATCGTGAAGCTGAATCTGGGTCCCGA
Source organism: Deltaproteobacteria bacterium (assembly GCA_019309245.1). GTDB lineage: Bacteria > Desulfobacterota > Desulfobacteria > Desulfobacterales. The sequence continues at coordinate 574 of JAFDGP010000287.1, forward strand.
GATATTTTGTTTTTGCCGATGCATGGTCAACGACGTCAAATTGGCGGCGGACTGTGGCGTAGATGGCATTGTGATGGAAATACCTTCCAGCAAACATCTCATAGAACAGGGTTACAAATGGCCGTTGGAGAAAGCCATAGACCTCTCAATCAAAGCAACAACTTTTGCAAAAGAACTAGGGCTCTATACAGTTTTCTTCACCATAGACGGGTCCAGAGCGGATCTTGGTTGGCTCCTGGACCTCGTGGAACAGGTGGCCACAGAAGGACATATGGATGCATTTACTCTCGTAGACACCTTTGGTGTTCTCTCTCCCCAGGCCGCCACCTTCTTTACCAAAAAGGTAAGAGAAAGAATAAAAAAGCCATTGGAGATCCATTTCCATTCTGATTTCGGTTTAGGGGTAGCAAATACAATCAATGCAGTAATGGAAGGGGCCGAAGTCATACATTCAACGGTATTGGGCATCGGCGAGCGCGCCGGCAATACCCCGATGGAAGAAACCGTCCTGGCCCTGTTGACCATGTATGGCATTGATGTGGGCCTTGATTACAAGAAAATGAATGAACTTTCGCTCCTCGTTCAAAAACTCTCGGGAGTAAGCGTACCGGAATGCAGGCCTTTTATTGGGAAGGGCGCTTATAATATTGAATCAGGGATTCTTACCGGATGGTTCAAGAACGTATTCGAAACAAACCCCACCACGGTATTCCCTGTTCATCCTGATTTTGTCGGTCATGAAAATCCGCAAATAGTGATGGGGAAAAAGAGCGGCCTTGACAATATCGAGGTATGGTGCGGCAAGCTTGGCGTTGAGCTTGAGGACGATGAGGCGCTTGACGTCCTCAATAAAATCAAACTGAAAAGTCATGATCTCAAGAGGGTGATAACTGAGGAAGAATTTATGGAAATCGTCAATGAGGTCAAAAAAGAAAGCTGATAACTGTTTGCTACCAGTCTCAGCAACGTGAAGAAATCAATACATTTCAATACCGAGGGCAAATGGTTTCATAGGTTAACGGCATTTGCCCCTGGCGTTCTATCTTCAACGCCAACCTCACGCCGGTGAGCATGGGAGCAGCATGGAGGCATTCAATAAGGAATGGAAAAACGAGTCAGACAGGCATTAATGGATATTGTGGGTGAAGAGAACTTTACCGATGCCCTCATCGATTTGGTGAGCTTCAGTTCTGATGCCTCAAAGTTTCAACACCGCCCTGACGGGGCTGTGTGGCCCCAGAATACTGATCAAGTAGCCTCTATTATGAAGCTGGCAACTGAATATGGGCTCCCTGTCACTCCCCGGGGAGCAGGCACCAGTCTGACCGGGACCGCCGTACCACAAAGAGGCGGCATTGTCCTGGATATGAGTCGCATGAATAAAATCCTTAAGATAGCTATCGAAGACCGGTTGGTCATTGTGCAACCGGGCGTCGTTTTCGATGATCTCCAGAAAGCACTTGATCCGTATGGTTTTTTCTTTCCTCCTGATCCAGCTTCCGGCAAAGTTTCTACCCTCGGCGGCAATGTGGGAACGAACGCAGGGGGGCTTAAAGGGGCTAAATATGGTGTCACAAAAGACTACGTCCTGGGGCTTGAAGTGGTCATGGCGGATGGATCGATTCTTCGAACCGGTTCAAAGTGTATGAAAAGTGTATCTGGTTATGACTTCACAAGGCTCTTCGTCGGTTCTGAAGGAACGCTTGGGGTCATAACTGAAATCACTTTAAAAATAAATCCAAAACCCTTGTCTATTCAAACATGTACCGCATGGTTTGAGGAAATAAAACAAGCCGGAATGGCAGTCAGCGAGATCATGCGCTCAGGTATTATCCCAAGCGCCCTTGAATTCGTCGATGGAAACTGTCTCAAGGCCGTTAACCAGGCAACCGACCTCGATTTACCCGAGGTGGGAGCAATGTTATTCGTGGAAACAGACGGTTATACGAAGGAAGAAACAAACTACCAGATGGCTAAGGCCATAGAATGTATAAAAAGGCATAACGGGAAAAATATCACAAAGGCAACTTCACCCGAAGAAGCAGAAAAACTATGGACTGCCCGCAAAGCGGCATATGGTGTTTTGGCCCGGTTGAATAATACTATCATCGTAGAAGACGTGACGGTTCCCATCAGCACTATCCCTGACATATTAACCAAGATTCAAGATATCAGCGACCGGCACAACGTGCTGATTCCCACCCTTGGTCATCTGGGAGATGGCAATTTTCATCCGTGTATTGTTTATGACGGTACCGATGCAGACGAAACCGCCAGGGTTGAACAGGCAATTGGTGAGATATTTAAAGTTGCGATCGAGATGGACGGGACACTCACCGGTGAACACGGTATTGGGCTGGACAAGGCAATCTTCATGCCGTTGGAACATGATGAAATTGCCATGAAATTAATGAGCAGGCTAAAAACGCTGTTTGACCCGAATAACATACTCAATCCAGGGAAAATGGGCTTGGAAGTCTGAAACAAGAAGTCTGCGACTCATTTCTAGAGGCGAAGAAATAGGATATGGAAGCGAAATACGATTTTGAGCGAAAATACCGGGAACAGATACTCCAGTGTTCCAAGTGCGGGTTTTGTCAGGCGGTATGCCCGGTGTACGGCGCCACCCTGCGGCCGGCCTTGAATGCCCGGGGAAAGATGCTGCTGCTCAAGGAGGTGATGGACGGAAGAATCGACCTGAACGATGAGCTGATCGAGACCCTTTTCCAGTGCACCACGTGTGCGAGTTGTTTTGTAAACTGTCCTTCAGGGGTAAATGTCCCGGACATCATCAAGCAGGTAAGGACAGACATGGTGCACATTGGTTCCTGCCATCCGGCGTTCAAGGGAATGCACGAGGTGCTGAAAAAG
>JAFDGP010000288.1 GCA_019309245.1 Deltaproteobacteria bacterium
CATACGCATAACCGAGGCAGCTGTTCATGAAATCAACATCCTGGATGAACTCATACCGGAGGCCGGCGCCATTTACATAATGGACCGTGGCTACCTGGATTTTCAACGACTTTATGCGTTGCATCAATGTGCTTCGTATTTTGTAGTTCGAGCCAAAGCCAATACGCGTTTGAGACGCCTTCGAAAACGCGGTAAAGACCCAAATCTGGATCGCGATATCTGTTTACGTCCTGGTGGCCATCATAAAGAGCCAGCTGAAAATACACTTGAGCCTCTACACAATTCTACAGATTTTTAGCATTACTCTTTTCGAGAAAATGCCCATTTTACAGGCGCTCACACACAGAGACTGAATACAAAAACAAAATTGCTAATGGACATATCCAATTGAAATTATTCGAATCTTAATTGGACACTACTGATGATAGATGATAAATGATAGAGGCCCTATCCGAAATCCGGCCCTTGGCTACGTCCTGTCTTATCCCCGACGAGCCGGCATGGGAGGATAAATCTAAAGCTTACGCAGCACCATGACGAAAAGACCCACAGGTACTCGAATCACCGTATGGCAAAGACATCTAGAACCGACCAAGCCCTGAATATGACCCGGTTTCGGCCTGTACCATTCGGCAACTACGTACTTTTGGAAAGAATCGGCGCGGACGCCACGGGTGAGTCGTACCGCGCGGCTCGTGCGGGTGAACCGGAGGGTAAAGGTGTTGTGCTGGTGAAAAAGTTTCTATCCCAGCGCGGCGCAGATGAATCCTCGCTCCGGCACCTTCAAGAAGCCGCGGAGATATCAAGATCTCTTCACCATCCGAATATCCTGAAAGTCCAAGATGTTGGATTCGTTGAAGACGTTTTTTACATCGCTACCGAGTATTTGCCGGGCCGAACCCTGGAAGAGGTAATGCGTGCCTCAAAGGGCCTCCGGCGCCCCCTGGACCTGGGCCACGCCCTTCATATTGCGATGTCGCTATGCAGAGGCTTGCACCACGCCCACACCCAAGAAAAGGGGCACGAAATCCCGGACGGGATGCTCCATGCGGCCATTTGTCCGGAAAAGATCTGGATCACATTCTCCGGCGAGGTCAAAATCGCCCTGTTCGGGATGGAGCATGCCGAAAGTACAAATAAAGGCGTGCCGCCCGGCATGTTTCAACGGAAATTCGCCTACATGTCCCCTGAACAGGCGGACGGCCGTCCTGCCGATCGCCGTTGCGATATCTTTGCCACGGGGATCCTCCTTTACGAAATGGTCACGGGCAAGCCCTTGTTTCGGGGCGGAATTCAGGAGGTCTTTTCCGATGTCAGACAGGCCAGGTTTGTGCCGCCGGAAAAGGTGAATCCTGATCTTCCCTCCTCCCTGTGTCGGGTCATCCAAAAGGCCCTGCAACGCGACCCCGAAAATCGCTATTTAACCGCCGAAGAGATGCTTACCGCCCTGAGGGACGTGGATTCCGAGATCCCGTCAAGGCCTTTGAATGCCGGACTAGGCAAACACATGGAGGCCTTGTTTGATCGGGACAGGTCAGAAAGAGCCATGTCTCCAGAAGCCCACCGGGCTGACTCTGTACGACAAAACGCTCCACACCACGAAGAACCGTTAGGAGCTGTCGAATCCACCAGGCCGCACGTCCCGAAAAGAGCCGATCTTCCTGCGTCAGACATCAGGCCGAACATCCCGCAACCCGATCAGCCTCGTAGTCAAACGGCGGTGTGTGTACCGCATAGCACGGGTGGGCGACCAGGAAGATTGACTCGTAGGACGGCCGTGTTGATTGCCGCGGGGCTGGCCGGCGTAGTCTTTTTGGCAGGACTGGTAACGTGGTTCACCAAGAGACCCGCCACAGCGGTCCAAATCAAAGTGGAGACCGCCCTCAACGCATTGAAGGCCGGGCAGTTCGAACAAGCCGTGATGTTGTTTGACCAGGCTGTGGCTGCCGAACCGGCTATGCTTGAGAGGCTTGCGAAGCCCTATGCAGAAGCCCTGGAGGGCCAGGCCCTCGAGTTTGCGAAGACCGACCTCGACAAGGCCAAAGACCTGTTGGAAACGGCGCTGAAATTTGATCCGAAAAGGCTTTCAACCCTCTCACAACTCGGGCTTCTTTACCTGAGGTGCAACGAATATGATCAGGCAGCACAATGTTATGAACGTGCGGCTCGACTCGACGCGCACCACCCCGACGTATTCTTCAATCTCGGTTACATTTACGCACTGTCAGAAGATTTCGAAAAGGCAGAAAAGATGTACGGCCGGGTAGTTGCCTTAAACCCGCCCTTTCGCGATGAAGCCCTTTTCAATCTGGCTGTGGTGCAGGAAAGGATGGGCAAACGCCGGGAGTGCATCCGTAATCTGAAGTTGGCCCTTAAAGCCAATCCGAATAACAAGCCCGCCAGGCAATATCTGAAAAGAATCAAAGGATGACAGGGAGGTCACCCATGAAAACAAGGATTTCGTATGCACATACTCTCTCCAGCCTTTGGCTCACTGCCGTGCTTGTTCTGGCAGGTTGTGCCGACACCAGCAAGACGGTGGCGCCACCCGTTGAACACCCATCCGTTTCAACCGCCCCTGCCGTGCCGACCAAGGCCGCCCGGACGGCCGGTCAGGAGCCTGCACCTGAAATAATTCCACGGCCCGCGCCTCTCGTACACACCGTCACATGGCGCGGTGAGACGTTATCCATCATTGCCAAATGGTATACAGGAAAATTCGCCAACTGGACATTGCTGGCCAAGGCCAATCCGGACCTGCATCCCAATCGAATCCACCACGGAGATCACGTGGTCATCCCCGCGGAAATCTTGAAGACTCGAACCCCTCTTCCAAAAAACTTTCTCGCTCGATTGCGGTCAACGTCTCGGAAAAAGGCCGTCTCGCCGCGACCCAAATCGCGACCCGCTCCAGAGGAACCGCTTCCGCTGTTCGGCCCAAAGGCCTATTCCGGCACGTATGGCCAGCCCTAACCGCCCGTTTCGGTGTTCAGGGCCCAGGCTTTGAAGCTATTTCCGGCGTGACTTTTCATTTGTCTGTTGCACTTCGCACTTTGAACACTTTGGGGCCGGACCAAGCTAAGAGATAGAAAATATATGACAAAAGATAAGAAACGGCATGAATTTGTAGCCTTAGAAGCCCTTTTTTGATACAGAAAAGGGCTTCTAAGCGTTTCAAGGATTAAGATGTCAAGGGCCAACCGGCATTTCATACCGGGTCAAGTATGGCTCTGCTATGATTATTGCAAGTCCGGAGGTCTGGAGAAATGGCTTACTTAGCGTCTTTTGTCAAGGGTGTCGCCGCCCTAATTCTGGCTGGCTTTGTCCTGTATTACGGGTTGGAGTATCTGGACCGATATACTTATGGTTTTAAAGGCTTTGTTGCATCGCTGGTACTTTTCCCGGTGGTGCTATACACTGCTGCATATATAGCGGAAAAATTGACTCTGGGGAAGCTCGGTAGCCTGGGTCACGCTTTGGTCATGGTCCTTGTGCTGATTTGTTTTGGCAAAATTTACCCTATAGTTGCATAAAAAAGGTGATTTAGAAGCAGAAAAAAGACTTGCGGTGCCCATGGATACTGGGTTAGAAGAGTTTTAGCTACACCCAAAAACCCTGATCCAGGAGGTCACCGCAAGTGAAGTCCAGTAAAGCACAAAT
>JAFDGP010000289.1 GCA_019309245.1 Deltaproteobacteria bacterium
TTAGGTTGAAATAGGGGGCAATTCGTTCCTTGCCCCCTGTGGGGGCAAGGCAAACTCACCCCCTTTTAGGGGTTAACTCAATACCACCCCTTCGAGGGGTGGATACTTTATTCATGTCAGATGTAATGCTCAGGGTTACTAACGTCAGTGTGGCCTTCGGCGGCCTCCGGGCGCTGGACAATGCCAGCCTGTTTGTGGAAGAGGGTAAGATATTCTCCCTGATCGGCCCCAACGGTGCGGGTAAGACCACACTGTTCAACGTCATAAGCGGCTCCTTGAGCGCCGATTCCGGACAGGTCGAGTTCATGGGCCGGGATATTACCGGCCTCAAGCCCCATGAAATTTGCCGAGCCGGCATATCCCGGACATTCCAACTCAAAAACACTTTCCCCAACCTGAGCGTATTCGACAACATCATGGCCGGCATGCTCAAGGACCAGACAAGTAGAGAGGTTAGACATAAAAGGGTCCTCGAAATTCTGGATTTCCTTGGGATCAGCAATATCGCAGATAGCATTGTTTCAAGTATCACGCCTCTGGAAAGCAAATTTGTTGAATTAGGCAGGGCTATGGCAACCAGCCCCAAGCTGATTTTGCTGGACGAATTGATCGGCGGTCTGCTGCCTTCGGAAACGGAAAAAATTTGCGATATCATTGAAATTCTCCGGGACCGGGGTCTTACGATCCTGCAGGTCGGTCACGAAATCAAACCTATTATGCGGACCTCTGACCGGATCTTTGTGCTGGACCAGGGACGTAATGTAGCCGACGGCTCCCCGGAAGAGGTCCGGTGCAACAAAGATGTCTTCAGTTGCTACCTGGAGTGACAGGGATGTCAGTATCGTTAAAACCTATCTTATCGGTTTCGAACCTCATCACGGGATACGGCTTAACGAGCGTGATCAAGGGAATCGACTTCGATGTATACGAAGGGGAAATCGTCGGACTTGTGGGTCCCAATGGGGCTGGAAAGACTACTTTTCTGGAGACGATTGCCGGCACGATAAAATCAAAAGCAGGAAAGATCTTCTGGAGGCAAAAATGCATCAATAGCTTGTCTGTAATGGCTCGCAGGAAATTGGGGATCATGCTTGTGCCCCAGGAGGCATATATCTTTCCCATGATGACGGTAAAGGCCAATCTTGAAGTCACCGGCATTTTCAATAACCACACGGAGACCAAAAGATTAATGGCCTACGTGCATGAAATCTTCCCCGTCCTGAGGACAAGGGAGAAACAGATCGCCAACACACTGAGCGGCGGGGAGCGAAAAATGCTGGCTGTTGGAATGGGTATTATCTCAAATGCAAAACTTATCATGATCGATGAGCCCTCGATAGGACTTGCGCCTAAACTGGTGACAAAACTGCTTGAAAATCTAAAGAAGATCAAGGAAGACACCGGCCGGACGCTCGTTCTTGCCGAACAAAACGTGAAAATACTAAATGTCGCGGATCGTATTTATGGTCTGGAAGCCGGGGAAATGAGATTCTGTGACAAGACTCAAAACCTCGATGAAACCATGGTAGCAGAGCTGTATATGGGAAAATGATCGGTTCTTGGAGCACAGCATGATCATAAGCGGGATCATCACGGGACTTATTATGGGAGGGATACTTTCGCTCCCGGTATTGGGCGTCGCTGTGGTTTACGGGATTACCGGCGTCCCCAACTTCGCCATCGGCCTGATCGGTGTTATCGGCGGATACACCACCTGGTATTTCACGTCCTACAGTCTCCCACTGGCGATCTTCATCGGTGTGGCCGTTTGCTTTCCAATCGGGTATCTACTCCAGACTGTATTACTTACACCCCTCAGTCTGAAGGGAGCAGATACGACACTCTTTTTTATCATCACCGTCTCTTTGGGCTTTATCTTTCAGGGCCTGATCCGCGTCGTGTTCCCCAAATTGTCCGTTTCAATAGCACTCCCCCGTCTGGGAGCAATCACCATCGGTGGGGTATCGGCGGATGGCGTCAAGTTTATCGCACTGGGGGTGACCGTCTGCACGTTGATCCTCATTCGCATCCTGGAGCAACACACCAAGGTGGGCAAACAGCTGCAGGCGACATCCCAGAACCTCAAACTGGCCAATCTGCTTGGCATCAATACCAAGCAGGTCTTCGGAGTAGCCCACGGAATCGGCTGTTCTCTGGCAGCGGTGGGAGGCATATTTTGGGGTTCCCTTTACAGTCTGGATTTGACCACCGGCTGGAATCTCGGCTTCATCGGCTTCATCATCGCCGTTATAGGCGGCATCGGGAACATCTGGGGCGGGCTCATCAGCGCTTTGATCATGGGCATGGTAATGAGTTTTGCGGGTTACTTTTTGGGCGGGGTATGGCAAAGCGTAATCCTGTACGTAACGGTCATTCTTGTCCTCATTGTGCGTCCACGGGGGATATTAGGCAGTGAGAGATCGATATAAAGAAATCGGAACCATAATCGTCCTTCTCATTCCTCTGTTGTTCCTGTTGGCAGATCCGTACTGGTCATATATCAGTGCCGTTATCTATCTGTTCATCTTCCAGGGCTACATCGCCTGGTTTTTACTTTTCAGATGCGGTCAGTTCTTCTTCGGCTATTCGGTGACCATGGGTTGCGGTGCTTACGGAACTATCGTCCTGACTGAGGTCTACAACTGGCCGATATTACTTTCAGCCCTTGCCGGCTGTATCATAGCGGCACTCGCCGCCGTAGCCGTCTTCTTCGCCACTATCCGGACAAAAGGATTCTATGTGGGCATGGTATCATTTTTACTTTGCCTGCTCTTTCCCATGATCGTGGAGGGCCTAAGACCCATTACCGGCGGCCGGAGCGGGTTATTCTTCGACGGCCTCGAAACCATGATAGGGTCCAATGGCCTATACATATTAATCATCGTGTGTACGGCGGTTCTGGTCACAGGCATATTTTTGTTCATGCGCACCAAGACCGGTGCGATTTTGACCCTTATCTCTGAAAATGATGAGCTTACCCAGACAGTCGGCATCAACACCACCAAGTACAAGGCCCTGGCTTACATCATCGCAGGTTTTATGTCCGGCCTGGGCGGAGTCCTGTATGTCAACTTCAATGGAGCGATATCGTCTGTGGATGTCGACGCTTTCACAACGCTTTATATCTACTTCATACCCTTGCTCGGTGGACGTTCTGTTCCTTACGGCCCACTGATCGGCGCGATGATAGTAAAGCTGACCCCGGAATTACTCTCCTCTGTGGAACGGTACCAGAGTATCATCATGGGGCTTATCTTTGTCTTGGTCATCGTGCTGTTGCCCGACGGCCTGGGGCCCAGCCTGGACCTGATGGTCAGAAAGGTATGGGGTCGACTTCGAAAGACGGAGACCTTTGAAAAACGTTCAATTTTGTTCAAGGTCAAGGAAGGCGAAAATTTTAACCACAGGAATACATTGAAGTA
>JAFDGP010000290.1 GCA_019309245.1 Deltaproteobacteria bacterium
AAAGCCAAAATCTTTTGTTTTTGAATCCGTACCCCAGGAACCGGCGTGGCCGGTGGCTGGTGTACGGATGCAGCCCTGGGGTGAAGGATAGTCCCTTCACCTTGCTCGACTGCCAATCCTGAAGACCCATAGCACCGATCGCCTCCGTTTTTGTGAAATCATCAGGGTTGAAGGTGAAGGAATTTCCCTTCAAACGGTCTTGGAGAGAAATGGAGCATAGCGCGAATTTTTCTTAAATAACAATAAGATAGAATATATTACCCGCCTGGCATACCCCTTGCTATACTGTAAATAACCTTTCCCCTGAGCGGCGTTCTCCGCGGGTTTGTGTCTTTCTGGAGGATTCTGAAACGGGACACATTGCAGATTACCACATAATAAGGAAAGATGCAGGCATGGTAAAAACATTGGTAAAGTACAAGGTACTGAATATAATCGAAAAAAGGCAGCCCATATCGCTCTCTTTTACCCGTGACGAGATCCTTGCGGAATTTGAGTCGCCTCGCGACGCGGATTTGACCTATAGGACCTTAATGGCCCGGGTGCCTGAGGGGGTCATCATCTTGAATCCTACAAAAAACACGGTCGAGGTCACCCTATGAGCTGGCCGGAATCCCGCTTTCGCCAGCCGGTTTGATGCTCAATGTACCCCTTTCTCAAAATTCCACCAAGGCCGCGAGGCTGACAGGCGTCTCCTTCCAATCCATGCCGATCTTCCCCCGGGAATCCCCCCAAAAAAGCGTGGATTGGCAAGGGGATGCTCATTTTGAATCAATGCCTTGCCAAACGCAGACACGCAGTGAAGCATAGCGCCCAATTGGGCAAAAGGGGACCGTTTGCAAAGGCCTCAACCCGTCACCCGTATTCTGGCACACACACGAAAAGCACCCAAAAACGGTATATAGGCTGTTCGATTCTCGCTCTGACTCATTGGGTCGGATTATGCACGGGTTTAGCCAAATTATGGCTTTCAAAAACTCTGCGCTTGTGGTCTAATTCATAAATAAGGGTGGCGATCCGGCAAGTCAGAGCATTCCCGGGAAAGGAGCAGTCATCATGAAAAAATGGTTGGTCATTGGCGCAATCGTGGTAGCCGTGGTGGTCGGCTTGCTGGTGATCGGGGTATCCAACTTGGGGCCGATCATCAAGAATGCGGTGAATACCTACGGCCCGAAGGTCACCAAAACAGCTGTCAATCTGCAGGACGTCAAGGTATCGATTTTTTCCGGCCGGGTTCAGCTCAGGGGGTTTCGGCTGGGCAACCCAACAGGTTTTAAGAGCCCGGAGGCCATGCAGGTGGTATCTGTCTTTGTCGACGTGGACGAGGCGTCTGTGACCCAAGATCCGATCATTATCGACCGGATTGAAGTGATCCGCCCGGAAATCACCTACGAAAAGAAGGGCGGCAAAGACAATTTGCAAACCATCTTGGCCAACATCCATCGCGCGGTCGGAAGCTCACGTAAGGCCCGGGAACCCGCCGCGGGAAAAAACTCAGGGAAAAAGCTCCTGATCAAAGATTTCATCATCAAGGGCGCGACTGTGAACCTGGCCGTGCCCATGCTTGCAGGCCAGGCCGTTACCGCCTCCCTGCCGGACATCCACCTAAAAGATATCGGCAAAAGGACCAATGGCGCCCCAGCGGCTGAAGTATTCAAAGAGGTCTTTTCAGCCCTGTATCAGAAGATCACCTCCCCTGCGGTCAGTGACACGTTCAATCAAGGGCTCAAGGCCTTGAGGTCAAAGACCGGCGCGATTGGCGAAGGGCTTAAAAAGGCTGGCGGGGATGCCGCAACGCAATTGGATACAGCCCAACAAGACATCAAGAAAGAAATGGGCTCTGTGACCGACAAAATGAAAGGGCTGCTCGGGAAATAGGGTGACACGGCACCATTCATTATCAAGAATTTAGGCCTGTACAAAGACTGAAAAAACAGAGAGATGCGACGTTGGCGCCGGGCATATTATGATCAGTTTTCAGCTGTCTATGACCGTTTTGTCGCCCTGCATTCTTCCGACCGCCAGGGCAACCTCAGAGCCTACCTGGCGGAAAAAACCGGGGTGTCATCCGGACAAAGGGCGCTGGACATCTGCACGGGGACCGGTGCGGTGCTCAAAATGCTGGTAGATCGTACAGGACCTGACGGTCTGGCGGTCGGCGTGGATTTTTCGCGTGGCATGTTGGCCGTGGCCAAGACCAAGCTGGCCTCAAGAAAAGGGGCTTTCCTCGTACAGGCTGATGCCGGGCACCTTCCGTTCAAATCGAATGTGTTTGATGCGGTCACGTGCGCCCATGCCTTCTATGAACTCAAAGGCGACACCCAAGACGCCTGCCTCAAGGACGTTGAACGTGTCCTCAAAACATCCAAACCCTTTTTGATGATGGAACATGAACTCCCACGGCATCGTCTGATCCGTCTTCTGTTCTATATACGACTCCTTTCCATGGGAGCAAAAAGGGCCTTTCAAATCCTTAAAAAAGAAAAAGAACGCCTGGAAAGCCACTTTGAAAGCGTTCGCAAACTCCCGACGCCGAGCGGCAATTCAAAGATTTGGGTGGGTATTGTGGGTCGTGACGGAAAACGGCCTGATGGTGCGACTTCATCAGGTGGTAACAACTGAATTTTCGGCATCCCCAAAAGGGCTCTTTACATACTTGTCAGCGTGCCAGTCGTTTTCCCACGTCGCTCCGTCAATAAGATAGCGGAACTGGTATTCCCGGCCCGGCTCTAATTCCAGGGTAACCGCATAGTCTTGATTCCGGCATTTCTTCATGGGTGTGGCCGTGACATTCCAGTCGTTAAAATCACCCACCACACACACCCGCTCCGCATTTTTAGCGACTGCGCCGGGAAGCCTGAAAGTAACCTTACACACCTTTCTGGTCTTCAGATATTGCTTCTTGATGCCGGCCTTGTTTTTATCCACCCGCAGGGCCCTCGATCTGGTCCCGCTCGCCGGACCTCGTCCCTTCGCCTTCGACGCGGCGGTATTCGGTGACCTGGATTCAGGGCCCTCGCGCTGCATCCGTTCGATGATACGGCGCTGCATTATCACCGTGGTATCAATCTCCTCGCCGTCCTCCCAACGGATTCGCATGGCATTGCCATCCACGGCAAGCACCTCATAGCGGCCTTTCATGTTCTTGTATTTCTTTCCGACCTCGAACGTGACAGGACACATGCGACATCCCTCCTTTTTAAGACGCATCGCTTTGTGCGACATCCCGGCCTCGGGGCTGCCTTAAAAAAACGTTCTTTCTTCGATAACATTGTTGTGATAGGGGAGCATTATAACTTCTTATTTCGGAGGCGGTATGATTGAAACGGGTGTTATTCACGGCAGATTCCAGGTGTTGCACCTTGATCATCTCAAATACCTGCTGGCCGGCAAGTCCAGGTGCCACCACTTGGT
>JAFDGP010000291.1 GCA_019309245.1 Deltaproteobacteria bacterium
TGGCTTTGAGACCGTTGTGAAAGTGGCTGCTCTCGCTTGTTTTTGAATACGTGCACAATCCACCGGCTTTTCCGGTGGATTGTGCACGTATTCAAGACAATGTCACGATCTCGTCATCGCCCGGGGTGAGCCTTTCACCGCCGTGTTCGGTCACCAGAAATGTATTTTCAATCCCCACAAGGCCGATACCCTCAAGGGCCTTTTTCGGTTCCAGGGCGATGACCATGTTCTTTTTCAGAGGACGCTTTACCTTTGACGCAATGGCGGGAAATTCATCAATCACAAGGCCGATACCATGCCCCAGGAACCGCACCTGGTTGGTTCCGAAGCCCATAAAACCTTTTGTGAAGCCCCGGCCTACAACCTCACGTTCGTAGATGGCTTCATAGAGGTCACTAACCACCACACCGGGGACCAGGCGGGATCGAATGGCCTCCTGAATCTCCAGGCATCTTTGATGGGCATCTACGGCCTGTTGGGGAAGAGACCCGAGACAAAAGATTCTGGTCTTATCCGTATAATAGCCCTGGCAGGCGAAGGCCGTATCCACGAAGATCGGCTCCGACGGTCTTAGTTCCCTGTGTCCGCCAAAGAACGGAAACGCGGCACACTGCCCCACCAATCCGTCCGGACCCACCGAGGCCGTGGGATAATTGCCAGACTCCCCAAAATTCACCGCTCCGGCAAAGAGTTCTGTCGACGGATCGGCAAGCCTGCAAACCCCGGTAAAGCCCAAACTCAGCATGGACCGCTGGATCCGGGACGCCAATTCCCACTCCGTCATCCCCTCCTCGATCATTTCGGGAATCTGATCGTAGAGGGCTTTGTGGCGCCTACCGGCCTCGCGGATAAGGCCCACTTCATAGTCAGATTTAACCGCCCGAATCCCGGCGATTATCCAGGCGATATCTTCAAACGCGCTGTCAGGAAAAAGCCGCGATACCCGCTTAAACTCGGAAACCGACACGCTGGACTCATCAATCCCAAGCCGGGGCGCATCATAGCGCAGCGCCTTGAGATGATTCGCCACCTCATCCAGGTGCTCAAACCCGACCAGGTAGCGCAGAGCCGTCTCTTTTTGGGCCCGCTCCAGGCTGCGGCGAATAAAAAAAACCGCTTCGCCGTCTTTCGGCACAAAAAGTATTCCTTTCTGAATGGTTCCCGTGAAATAATATAGGTTGATCCGGTCAACAACCAAGGCCCCCGACAAGGATGCATTGACCAGTGCGTCTTGAAGTCTTGATATACGCGCGAAGATTTCCCCGGAAGCAACGAGATGGTATTCCATGCAAGCGGTCTCTTGGCCTATCTATTCCTCGTTTTTGAGAAGTGGCTGACCGGTCGTTTCCAGCACGCTCATCCACATGTCGCTGGACAGTTCCACCTGCCTGCGTTTTCCGGCGGTCGCCTCCATGGGAATATGAACGAAGTGGTTGTTGCACAGGGCCACCAGCATTTTGGTCTTACCTGCCATCCCGGCGTGCACGGCATAACGCCCCAGAGACCCACAGAGAATGTCGTCATTGGCGTTGGCACCTACACTTCGAATAGTATAGCTCGGGTCGATATATTTTAGCGTAATCTCTATGTCCCGCCGTTTGAAATAGTCCGTAATTGCCTCCTTTAGAAAAACCCCAATGTCATGTAACCGCAGATTTCCGGAGGCATCGCGGGTCTTGGGTGTCTTTTTGAAAAATTTTTGTCCGGCGCCTTCTGCAACAACGATCACCGCATGGCCTCGTGTGGTCAAGCGTTCTTCAAGTGCCGCCAGCAGACCCCGGGGGCCGTCCAGGTCAAAATCGGACTCCGGGATCAGGCAATAATTCACTTCGGGCATCGCAAGGGTCGCCGCCGCCGCAATAAAGCCAGACTGGCGGCCCATGAGTTTGACCAGCCCCACCCCCCTGTGGACACTGACGGCCTCGTTGTGCGCCGACCGAATCACATCCACGGCCACATCCACCGCCGTATCGAAACCAAAAGACCGATCCACAAGGTAGATGTCATTGTCGATGGTTTTGGGAATGCCGATCACACTGATCTTGAGCTCTCTTTTGTTGATCTCATCGGCGATTTGGGTCGAGGCGGTCAGGGTGCCGTCTCCACCGATGGTAAACAGGATACCCACGTTCATCCGTTCCAGGGCATCGACGATCGCCTCAATGTCTTGAGGCCCCCTGGAAGATCCAAGGATCGTTCCGCCTCGTTCATGAATGTCTGAAACAAACTCCGGGGTTAGTTCGATCAAGTCGTGACCATAGGAAGAAATAAAGCCCTGCAGACCGTATCGGACACCGTAAATATTGTGGACCCCGTAATTGTAATACAGGGCCAGGACAACGGAACGAACGATGCTGTTGATTCCAGGACAAAGTCCCCCGCAACTCACGATAGCACAACGTAACTTGCTGGGATCGAAGAATATTTTGCTCCTTGGCCCAGCCCGCTCAAAAGAAAGGATCCTTCGGCCGCTCTTGGCGGCCTTGATCACGTCGTTTTCTTTGATATTGACCAGGATTCGCTCGCTGTCCATGACGAAGCGTCTGTTTCCATCAGCCTGTGCCCGATCTTTGATCGGCGATGTGATTTTGGCGTCACCCAGCGTCGACACGCTCGTATTGATGGAACTTCTCGGCTTCATAGGCAATATCCTCCAAATAAATCCTATTCATTCCAGCCGGCCATGAAGGCTTTCTTTCCACCGGACGAGGTTGCGAAGACTATGCCAGATCATATTTCTTGCAGACCTCTTCGACCGCCCGGTTTTCCTCCGGCGTTGAAAACCCCGTGCCCGAAGCCGTGTGGGCATTTGGCAAAATCCCCGCCACGTGCAGCATCCGCTTCATCACGGCGGCCGGATTTTTGTGATATACCGCATAAAACGCCTTGAGCATCACACCGCTTTCCAACATCTGGTAAACATGGTCGGGAAACTGTTGGTGGGTATCATATCGATTCAGGCTGGATCTCGTAACCGCCTGCCAGACCCGAGGAAGCAGGTTGGCGCCACCAGCAACCACGCCGTCGGCGCTGGGACGCCCCAAAAATGCGTGTTCTTCGCCGTCGTATATCCTGAAATCCCGGCGCCTACGAACCGCTTTACGATAATTCATAGAACGCTCAAGGGGACCGGTGAAAATCAACCCGCCAATCGCCTGCTCATCGGCCAGCTTTTTCAACACGCTGGTACGGATATTGGCATGTTTCACCGCACGGCGCCTTTTTTCGATCAGCCCGGCATGGTTCCCCAACACAAAGCCGGTGTCCGTCTCGGCACTCAGTCTTTCATACCACTGAGGAAGGCCCCGATTGCTGTGGTAGTAAATTGGATAGTCCACCCAGTAGGTTTCACCCCGATAATCAAGACGATCCATGAAGGCTTCGCTTTGCACCATCAGGTC
>JAFDGP010000292.1 GCA_019309245.1 Deltaproteobacteria bacterium
CCTGGGCCTTTTTCTCCAGCCTCCGGAGGGCTTCTTCGGTCCTGGCAAACTGTTCCACAACAAGTCGTGCCGTGATATCCGACGCGCGTCGTGCAACGCGCACCTCTTTTCTCAAAAGGTTGTTCTCATCCAGCAGGTGTTGCCAGGAGGCTGCTGTTTGGTCTGCTTGCATCATATGCACGTTACGTATCCAGGATGAGCATTCCAGTGCGAGATCGTGTCCGAATCGCGTGGACCGTACATACCAGGCAGGCGTCAAACGATCGAACCACATGCCCCAATTCCACAGGGTTAGACAAATCCCTGACCGGGGTCCCGACCAGCGCCTCTTCCCAGGCCCCCCGTGTTCCGTTGGAATCACGCGGAGACGCGTGCCAGGCAGTGGGGGTAATGATTTGATATTTTGCAATGCGTCCGTCCCGGATAACAACCCAGTGGCCCAGTGCGCCCCGGGTTGCATTGGTCAGGCCGAAGCCACTGCCCTCGGAAACTAGGCCCGGGGATTGGTAGTAATCCTGGGTTCCGGCCAACTCGGAGAGCCATATTTCCATAGCCGGAATGGTCTCAGCCGGCCTGACCAGACGAGCCAGTTCGCGGACAAACACACTAACACCCCGCGTTTCCACCAGGTCCACAAACAAGGGGTTGCCGGCCATGATCATTTCGGCCAGGGGGCCTGTTTCTGCCGGCCGATCCTGGTAGCGGGGGGCCTTGGCCCAGGAGTACTTGATGCTTTCCCGGCCCGTGGCGTAGGGACGGGTCTCTCCGTCAAAAGGATGCCGCCCACCGTCGTAGTCCTCAAACCATGAATGGGCGACGTGTTCGGATATCTTGGCCTGGTCCAAGGGGCTGACCCTGGTGCCTTGTGCAAATCCGGCGGGCACCAGTTGCTCTCCATGGGAGCGTGCCTGAACCTGTGTGCCCAGCGGCAGGGGAAAGGCCCCGTAACTGATAAAATTTCCGTGGCCCTTGCCCATGGTGTCCAGGCCGATCTGTCGGGAAAACCGGATATAGAATCCCAGATCGCTGTCGCGGTGGCTGTTGTTTTCTTCCAGCCACCCTTCCAGGTCGGCCCCGCTTTTGACATCCAGCCAGCGTTCAAGGCTGCACCCCAGGATTCTGTCTTCGTACCACTTGCGGTAGCGTCTCAAGAAATGCCGGCACTGGAGCAGATCGCCCGTGCTGGGAACGGATGTAATCCCACCGGGCACCATATATGAAGAATGCGGCCACTGTCCCCCCAGGGTCGCGATGATTTCAATAACCTTTTTGGTTTCCTTGATGACCTCCACCACGGTTTCACCCTTAAGGGGCTCATAACGGCGCACCGCTTCGTCGAACAGCTTTTCATCCCGGTAGACTGGATTGGCAAAGTCAACGGCAAACATCAGAAAGCCGTGCCGCATATCGCTTTGGAGGTTTTCGGTCATCAGGGCCAGGTTACGCACCTTCTCGGCTCCGGGAGGCACTTGAGCCTCTGAGATCATGTCCAGGGCCCTGGCTGCGGCGGTGATATGGGCGGTACCACAGATGCCGCACACCCGTGGGGTAATGACCAAGCCGTCCAGGGCGCCGCGTCCCACGAGGATGTTTTCAAAACCGCGGTACATGGTCCCGCTGCTCCACGCATCGGTGACAATGCCCGCGTCGATTTCCACCTGGAGCTCCAGGTCTCCTTCCACACGATTCAGTGGTACGTTCAGGGTCACCTTTTCAGACATTTTCGACCTGCTCTTTTCTCGTGCGGGCTGATCCAGCCCCTTAATCTCCGGTTTTTACGCCTCAAGCTACACTCTCGTTACCCTTTCTCTGAGCCTCTTGGGTGCCGCCGCTGCCGCCATGCCTTTGTAGGCCAGATAATGGGCGCGATCTACGCCGTGGGGCAGATCCAGCGGAATGCCCTCGATATTTCTCGTTTCAAAAAATGGGTGGGCTTGCGGAAAATCCGGGCGGGTACAACCGAAACAGGGGACACCGACCCTGGTCTTAGAGCTGCGCTGATTCCACAGGATTTTATTGCACGGGCCGTAGGCCAAAGGCCCGTGACATCCCATGTGAAAAAACAAGCAGCCGGCCTCGCCGAAGTCGTGCTCCTCGACCCGGTACTCATGGTATTCGTTGCGTGTGCACCCTTGATGGACCAGGATGCCGTACCATTCAACCGGCATATTAAAGTCACTTAGCGGAAGCGGCGAGCGGGATACAAGAGCCGTCAATGTCCCTGCAACCACATCGCAATGGCAGGGGCATCCGGGCAGGTTGATAACCGGCAGGTCCGCCCTCGACCTGAACGATTCGCCCAGGAAGCCGCCAGGCTCCCATTTATGGTACTGGGTTCCGGTGGCCTCGATGTCGCCGTCAGCGCCGATCCCACCAAAGGATGCACAGGTGCCCACTGCAAGAATATATCTGGCGCGCTTTGCCAGCCTGCCCAAAAGATCTTTCTTGGGCTTGCCGCCGAATGTGTCATACATACCGGTTCCTCCCGGCCCCCGAATGACCGCGCCTTCCACACACAAGATATCCAAGGGCTCCCGGCCGTCAAGAATCCGGTTGATCAGCGCCTGGTGCTCCGAAAGGCCGGCATTCGACAAAGAGGGGTGCCACAGCACACGAATATTCAACATGGAAAACAATTCGACCATATCCGGAGATTCCAGGCACAGCAAAGACATGCTGTCACCCCCGCAGCCGCCGCATTGTAACCAGTATAAGGTGAAGGCCATATCATCGTCTCCTGTTGTTTTTCTGGTTTAACACTCCGGATGCCCCTGCCGCCGAAGAGGAGGACCTCAATCCGAACCCGGTCCAAGGAAGGCATCCTGCTTTGAATGACGCTTGGGCTTAAACGTTTCCGGAACTGCCCTTCGTCCAGCCGACGGGTCCCCCGTGCATCGCAGGGCGTTCTGCGGCAGGTTCCGAGGGTGTTCCTTGGCCGATTTCCAGCCAGTCCGGCACCGGCAGGCCGTAACCGGTCAACAGGCGGCCTGCTTCGCGAGCGGGGATCTTGTAGTTTTGTCCCACATGAAATGCCCGGATGTGCCCCTTGTTGATCCAGTTTCGGATCGTCTGGCGGGTGACTCCCAACAACGTGCCCATCTGTCTGGTAGATAAAAAGGGTTGCTCACTGTCTTTCATGCCATGGCTCCATGGTGTTTTCCCGATTTTCCGGCTTTTCTCCGGTTCTGCAAGCCGGGTGCCAACACAAGGGGCCGGCACTGCTTTCGCAGCCCACCGCACGAAACAGTTACTCAATCGCTGTAGCTCGGGCGTTTGGCGTTGGACAGGCAGGCAGGCTGCGTCAAGGATTTGACGGGTCCCGACGGTCCATTGACGTTTTTCCCGGTCCGCACAGCATGCCTGAAAAAATAAACAACGCCTCCGAGGCGTTCACATGTT
>JAFDGP010000293.1 GCA_019309245.1 Deltaproteobacteria bacterium
CATCCCCCACCACAGCTCAGTTGTCGGACAGCCTCTCACTCCCCCTTTTTCAAAGGGGGAAAATCAAAGGTACTATATTTGCCCTTGTAAGCCTTCAGACCGTAGGTCAGGGTGCGAGTCCGCCGCAGGCGCTCTGTTCACTATTCACCATTCACTGTTCACCCCAAAAAAATCCCCCTCGCTCCCCCTTTTTCAAAGGGGGAAGTCAAAGGAAAGGGCAACATTTTGCGCGCTTGGTCACCCGGCAGTCGGGTCATCGCCTTTGAGGGGGGAGACGACCGACTGCTGGCAGGAGGTCGTGCAAAGCTCTCAGGTGCCGAATATGCGACACCTGATCCACATCAATGATAAATGTTCAATGTCCAATGATAAATGACAAATGATAGGCGCCGGGCTGCTCGTAGGACGAGGTTTCAGACCCCACCATTTTGCCTAATAACCACTGTACCCCCTGTTTGACAATGCCAGTACAGTGGTTATTTTTTTGTCATGGACTATCAAGTCCGTGATATAAAAAAGAATACAAGGAGAAAGTAGATGCGATTCGATAAATTCACCATCAAATCTCAAGAACTCATTCAGGCGGCCCAGGCGTCGGCAAGCCAGTTGGGGCACCAGCAGATCGAGCCGGAACACCTGCTCAAGGCCATGCTGGAGCAGCCTGAAGGCATTGCGCGGGCCGTTCTTCAAAAGTTAGGGGCTTCCCCCGAAGGGGTCCTTCAGGAGGTCTCCCAGGCCCTGGATCGCCGGCCGAAGGTAAGCGGCGGCGCCATGGACGTCCATATCTCCATGGCCACGAAGCGTGTCCTGGACGGGGCTTTTGCCGAGGCGGCCAAGATGAAGGATGAATACGTAAGTGTGGAACACATCCTGGTGGCTATTACTGACGAAAAAGACACGGACGCCGCCCGGATTCTGGCCAATGCCGGGGTGACCCGGGATTCCATCCTCAAGGTGCTGCTGGATATCCGCGGGAGCCAGCGGATTACCGATCCCAACCCGGAAGACAAGTACCAGGCCCTGGAAAAATTCGGCCGTGATCTTACGGACCTGGCCCGGCTGGGAAAGATTGATCCGGTAATCGGCCGCGATGAGGAGATCCGGCGCGTGGTCCAGGTGCTGTCCCGGCGTACGAAAAACAATCCCGTGTTGATCGGCGAGCCGGGTGTCGGAAAGACCGCCATTGTCGAGGGACTGGCCCAGCGTATCGTCAACGGTGATGTACCGGAAAGCCTGAAGAACCGCCGGCTCGTGGCTCTGGACATGGGAACCCTGGTGGCCGGGGCCAAATATCGTGGCGAATTCGAAGATCGACTCAAGGCGGTGCTCAAAGAAGTGGAGGCGGCCGAAGGTGAGGTCATCATGTTCATCGATGAACTGCACACCATGGTGGGTGCCGGTGCAGCCGAAGGTTCCGTGGATGCCTCCAACATGCTCAAACCCGCGCTCGCCCGGGGCACGTTGCGGTGCGTGGGGGCGACCACCCTGAATGAATATCGCAAATATGTGGAAAAGGATGCGGCCCTGGAACGGCGGTTTCAACCCGTACTCGTGTTGGAACCCACCGTGGAGGACACGATTTCCATCCTGCGCGGTTTGAAGGAAAAATACGAGGTCCACCACGGGGTACGCATCAAGGATTCCGCCATCGTGGCGGCTGCTACGCTGTCCAACCGGTATATCTCGGACAGGTTCCTGCCGGATAAGGCCATTGATCTGATCGATGAGGCGGCCTCCAGACTGCGAATCGAGATCGACAGCATGCCGGCCGAGATTGATGAGATCGAGCGAAAAATTGTTCAGGCGGAGATCGAACGAGAGGCCCTGAAAAAAGAGACCGACGAGGTCTCCGGAGAGCGGCTGGCCAAACTGGAAGAAAACCTTGCGGCCCTGAAGGAAAAGAGCCGTGAAATGAAGGCCCACTGGCAGAATGAAAAGGAAGCCATTCAGACGATTCGCAAGGTCAAAGAAGACCTGGAGCAGGCGGGTATCGAGGCCCAGCAGGCAGAACGGGAGGGAAACCTCGCCCGTGCCGCAGAGCTTCGATACGGGGTGGCGGCTGAACTGCGCAAGCGTTTGGAAGAGGCCAACGAAAGGCTTGCCGAGCTTCAGGCGGATAAGAAAATGCTTAAAGAAGAAGTGGATGAGGAAGACGTGGCTGAAGTGGTTTCCCGTTGGACGGGGATTCCTGTTTCCAAAATGATGGAGGGTGAGCGGGAAAAGCTGGTCCACATGGAAGAGCGGCTGTCGAGACGGGTGGTGGGACAACAGGACGCCATTGTGGCGGTGTCCAATGCGGTTCGGCGGGCCCGCTCCGGGTTGCAGGATCCCAATCGCCCGATTGGATCCTTCATTTTCATGGGGCCTACCGGCGTGGGAAAGACGGAACTTGCCAAGGCCCTGGCCGAGTTCATTTTCGATGATGAACAGGCCCTGGTCAGGATCGACATGTCGGAATACATGGAAAAACACTCCGTGTCGCGGCTCATCGGGGCGCCTCCCGGCTACGTGGGCTATGAAGAGGGGGGGCAACTGACCGAGGCGGTCAGGCGCCGGCCGTATTCTGTGGTCCTGTTTGACGAGATCGAAAAGGCCCATCCAGAGGTCTTCAATGTCCTGCTTCAGATTCTGGATGACGGGCGCATGACGGACGGGCACGGCCGCACCGTAGATTTCAAGAACACGATCATCATCATGACCTCCAACGTGGGCAGCCACTGGATCCAGGAGCTGAGCGGCAGGGATCGCGAGACCATGGAAAAACGGGTCATGGAGGCCTTGCAGGCCAGCTTCAAACCCGAGTTTCTAAACAGAATCGACGACATCATGATTTTCCAAAACCTTACGGCTGAAGATCTGAGCGCCATTGTGGATATTCAGCTCAGAGATGTTCAGCGACGCCTGGATGAGCAGTATATTACCCTTGAGCTTTCACAGGAGGCCAAGGCCCTGCTGGCCCGGGAAGGCTTTGATCCGGCCTATGGGGCCCGTCCGTTGAAACGGGCGATCCAGAAGCATATCGAAAACCCGCTGGCCATGGAAATGCTGCAAGGCCGCTTCAAGGAGGGCGACCATATTGTGGCGGCCGTGGATGATGGGAAGGTGGTGTTCAGGACAGCGTAGTGCGGTAGATGGTGAACGGTGAATGGTGAACAGTGAGCGTGAACGTGAGCGTGAACGTGAGCGTGAATGGTGAGTTGTAAGGTATAAGGCGAGGGGAGATCTATCATCTGTCATTTATCATTGAGCATTTATCATTGATCATTGCACATTGGTTAGCAGTCGTTGGTCAGTTCGTAGGGTGGGCTGGGTCCAACAAAAACTAATCACGTGCTGTTCTCAAGCCCGAAGGGCGCAAAGCACGAAAGGACGAAAACGCGAAAGCCTCAA
>JAFDGP010000294.1 GCA_019309245.1 Deltaproteobacteria bacterium
GCTTGATCAAGAACAAGGCAGGGACAAATCAACCTTCAGGCATTGATTAAAGCAAAAGTCGTTCCAAGTCAACACCAAAACAAGTTTACGCAATAATTTATTGCATTTCAAGAGGTTATGCTTAGCCAATGGGTGCATCAATAATATGATCTTGGGCAACATTTTTCCGCAACAGTGAAAACGGATACCAAATATTGGCATCACAGGTAACAGCCGGGGGCAAGAGACTAAAAGACATGGAGACAAGTCTGTTTTTGACTCTCTACCTCTTAAGAAACTCAATTCAAATTTTGGGACAAAAAAACTTTAAAAGATAACCACGTGCTGTTCTCAAGCCCGAAGGGCGCAAATCACGAAAGATTGAAAACACGAAATAAATGACATTGAGGCTTTCGTGTTTTGCGGCTTGACGCCTTGAGAACAGGACGTCCTTTCGTGATTTCGTGATAACTTTTTTGGTTCTGGTTCGTCCGGGTTGGAAATTAAGGCCTCCCATTCCAGAGTTTCTTTCATAAATGAGTCCGGGACAAAGCCTCGGTATCAGCAGCTAATGTTGCATAAACAACATGGCCGACAGTCCTCAAAAGCAATATTTATCTGTCGTTGCGGTGTCTTTGATCGTTTTTCTGAAGTTCACCGTAAGTTCTATCCAGAAAATTTTAAAAAACGGTCATGCTGTTTCCAACTATTGACTTCAGTTCCCACAGTTGGTACAAATTTTCTCACCTGATGGAAATGTTGTTCTCTATATGTAAGACAACCTATTGAAATTACAAGGCACCACTATTGGCACGACATTTGCCATCAGAACTTTGTCAATAACGATGGAAAGAGGGTGTTCGCCCTGTTTTGAATTTCCTTTTAGACGAGGCATGGAGGGAAAAATGAAACGGCTCATCGGACATCTGGGAATTATCGTCTTGTTGCTTTTGCCGGTATGCATGGTTCACGCCGCTCCGGTTCCGGTTTTGACGGACGTCGTTGTCCCATCCTACGGTATCGGAGATACCAGTTCAGACTATACAAACGGTTTTGAGTTCTCGGTGGATACCAACGTTATTGTTACAGCG
This sequence comes from Deltaproteobacteria bacterium, assembly GCA_019309245.1. Classification (GTDB taxonomy): domain Bacteria; phylum Desulfobacterota; class Desulfobacteria; order Desulfobacterales. The sequence continues at coordinate 1,071 of JAFDGP010000294.1, forward strand.
TTAGGGATCTATGATGATGGCAACGATGGGTTGGCATGGACCCACCAAGTCGGCATATGGGATATTACGAATCCGGGGACACCCATTATATCCGATACAGTACCCGCTGGGACAGCCGCAACACTGGTTGACAATTATCGCTACATAGCCATTCCTGAAGCGTCTCGGCCAACCCTTTTAGCCGGCCATACTTATCGGATAGGGGGTGAAACCTGGGGAGATCCCTGGATCTGGGCTGGCACTTTTTCGGCAGATTCACGCATTACCGTCACAAAGGACGGGGTCTGGAAAAGCCTGGTCCCAGGGACTTTTGGATATCCAGAAAAAGAGGTGTCCGGTGCTAACTACCTGACGGCAAATTTTCAGATTGATGCCGTTCCGATCCCAGGCGCAGTTTGGCTCCTGGGTTCCGGCCTGCTCGGCCTTGTCGGCATCAGGAAAAAACTTCATAAGTAAGGTAAGACGGGCTCAACCTCTCGACACCTTTCACGCGCCTTGAATCTGCAGCAACACATCGGGTGACGCTTCCAGCGCCTTTGCCTTCCATAGCGCTGCCCATCGGCCCCGGTACGGCTGTACAAATTCTGCACCATTAGAAAAATCCTTATCGCACTCTTTGCAATAGAGCACGATGTATCCTTCGGGATGCTTCTCAGCCCAATCTTGTACGGCCTTTGGGCTCATCAAAATTTCAAGCGGCCTTTCAAGCCGTCCGGGAAAATGATACTGGCCGTCATATTTTCCAAAATGCGCGACCCGGTTTCCTCTCCTCTGGAGCTGCCCGATCTTTTCCGCCATGGCTGTTACATCGTAGCGAGGTTTCAAGATTCGAAACGGTCCCAGATGAATTAAAATCACCAGAAACGCACACGCCACACACAGGGCAACCAGAAACGACCCGGCCCGGGCGGGACGAAAAAAAACAAGCCCGACTCCAATAGCGGCCGGAAACATGCCCCATGCCGGAGACATCTCTTTAAAAACCAAAACTTCCCGGACATGGCCCGATAGGGCCGGCAACAGCGTCAACGCCACGCCAAACAAAATAAACACCAGCCCGACCGGCCATCGGAATTTTCTTTCAGGCGGTTGGAAAAGGCAGTCCCCCGACCGTGCAACCAAAAGGGCAACCGCGGGCAGCAAGGGCAGCACATAGTAGACCTGTTTTCCACTAACCAGGGACAACAGGACCAGTCCCGACACCCCCCAGCTCAGACATAGCCGGCGACCGGCGTCCAGCCGTTCTCCCGCAGGTTGCTTCCAGATCGGCACGTACAAAGACCAGGGGAAAAGGATCACCGGCAAGAGCGCCAGATACCACCACAGCGGCTCTCCATGGGCAAAGGACCTGACCACACGCCCCGCGGTTTGCGTCCACAAGATGGCCCTTTTATAATCCGGGCCACCGGCCCGCGCGGCCGGTAGCGCCCAGGCAAGAGCAAGGCCGATCCCAAGGCCCAGCGCAATGAGTGCCCCGGAAAACCAGCGCCACCAAGAAATAACACGGCCGCCTTTTGACCACCACGGCGCCAGCAGCACACAGGGCAAAATAAAGACCATGACCACCGGCCCTTTTGTCAGCATCCCCGCAGCGAGTCCCAATCCCACCAGTCCCCAACCCAGCCATGTCTTGCCGCAGGCCACGTGGACCACGCCCACAACGGCTACCAGCACAAAAAATGTTTCGGTCATTTCAAACATCGTGGTCGTGCTGAACACCATCCACAACAAGGTCCCAAAAAGGACAAACGGTGCCAGCTCTTTAACCCCGTGTTTGTCGGGCCAAAGGAGACGGCCCAGGTAGGCGGTCAAAAACAGGTCCAACAATCCGAATATCGGCGCGGTCAGCCGTGCCGTCCAGGCGTTGACTCCGAATAACCACCAGCCTGCATGAATCATCCAAAAGAACAAAGGCGGTTTGTGGCTGTAGGGGACCCCGTTGAGGTGTGGCACCAAAAAATCACCATGCCGCCACATCTCCCACGCCACAGACACATACCGGGTCTCGTCAATGGGAAGAAGAGGCCGGAAAACCAGCGCAGCCAGCATGACCGCCAACCAAATCCACAACCACCCGAACACCGGCGAGAGTTTAGCCCTGCGCACGGCTCAGGCCCCGTCTTTCGCGGTAGATGAGATGCAGGTTCCGCAGGTAGATAAAGACGCCACCGGCCTGGCCAATGATAAAGACCGGGTCTTTCCGATGTACTGCATAGCTCAACAGGGTCAACCCGCCGCCGATGCTCAGGTACCAGAAGCCGATCGGGATCACGCTGCGTTTTCGGTGCTCGCTGTAGAACGACTGCA
>JAFDGP010000021.1 GCA_019309245.1 Deltaproteobacteria bacterium
CGCCGTAGCCCCCTGAGTTCAAACCGTGCGTGCATTCAGCGTGGCCTGGGTGCACGGGCCTCAGGTTCCGCGGTGGGTTGGACCTCGCCTCAATCCGTTTTTGGACCGTTTATTTTGTCCCGGAGTACGCCGGAGCACCGGAACGTAACGATGCGGCGCGGTCTGAGCACAATTTCTTCTGCTGTCTGGGGATTTCTGCCGCGCCGTTGCCGTTTGTCCTTGACACAGAACTTGCCGAAGCCGCTGATCAGGACGTTTTCGCCGCTTTCCAGGGTGCGCTTCATGATTTCCAGGAGGGCTTCAACAATCCAGGTGGCTTGGTTTTTCGGAACTCCAAGCTCGTCATGAACGGAGGCGACAATGTTGTCTTTGGTCAATGCCATGATAAGGTACTCCTACGAGTAAGGGGCTTGGTGAATAACGTCGTTCTTGCCAGCAGGGCATTTCTTATCGTTAGCCCAGGGGCCTGAAATTGTCAACAAAACCGTATTTCCCGGATCCACCGGTTGCCGAGTTTGCCGGAGATGTGAGGTGGACATTTTTGCCGGACTGTGCTTATTAGGTTCCATCATATTCATGATCGCAAAGGCGGCATCTATGACCTGTTGTTCCGGGATCGCGGGTGATCTTTTTAACGGTGGGGGTCGCACGTTGAGTACGCCGGGGATTTATGGGGATATGGAGGCGTTTGAAGGTGGCGACATCTCCAGGCGACCGGGAGGCGGATGGACTCGGGTCGATCTGGTTGGGTCGTTGGTCTTGGCTGCTGTGCTGGTCTGTTTTGGGTGTGCCGGCAGGCCGAGCGTTTCGAGTGGTGTTCTCCAGGTCCCGCACACGGCCATGGCAACCACCACAGACCGGCGTGATCTGCTGCCTGAAGCATCGTGTGTTGCGAGGCCCTCATCGGTTCTTTCCATTTCAGAAGCTGTCCGCATCGCCCTACGTAACAATCCGGATCTGGCCGAAGCCGTAGCGCGCATCCGGCAATCCGAGGCCATGATTGCCGAGGCCGAGGCCCGTTTTTGGCCTACACTGTCGGCTTATGCGGAATACGTACAGGGCGACGCCCCCTCTGGCTATCTTTTCAAAGCAATCGACCAGAGAAAGCTACCCAGCCCCGTGGACTTCAACCATCCTGGATGGTTTGAAAACTATGAGACCGGCGTGATGGGAAGGATTAACCTTTTCAATGGGGGCCGGGATCTGTTGGGGATGCGCATGCAGGAGGCAGAGCTCCGGATCCGGGAACTGGATCAGTCCGCCGTCGAGAACACCCTGGTGGCGTCGGTCATAGAGACTTTTTATGATGCCCTGGCATCGGAACAGTTTATCAAGATTGCGCAGGAATCTGTAAAGACGGTGGAAACCCAGTTGCGCATCATGCGCGTTCGTTTGAAGGCGGGCGGGGCCTTGAAGTCTGATGTGCTTTCTCTTGAAGTGCGCCTGGCCGAGGCCCGGGAGGCGCTGTTGCTGGCGCAAAACAGGCGGAGCCTTACGGGGGCGTCGCTGGCTAACCTGCTCGGCTGGGATCCAGATACGGAGATTGTGTTGTCGGATACGGCGGGCGAGGGGCTCAAGCTGCCCAAGGATTACCAATCCGGCCTGATCAAGGCCCTGGCGTATCGGCCGGAACTGGAAAGGGCGCGTCGGCGACTGGTGCAGTCCAGAATGGCGGTGGATATGGCTCGAAGCGAATATTTGCCCCGTATCGACGTGGAAGGCAAGGTTTACGTAGATGATCCCCTTGCGGATTTCAATGAAGCACGCAAGAACTGGACAGCGGGGGTTGTTCTGAACTGGGAATTCTTTTCGGGACTGGGCACGCGGGCCCGGGTCAGGAAAGCTGAAGGGGTCTTGGATGCCTTGATTGCCATTGACCGAAAGACGACCCTGTCGGTAAAGATGGATCTCAAGACGGCCTATCTGAAGCTTGAGGAAGCCAAAGCAAGACTGGCGGTCACCAGGGCCGCCGTGGCCCAGGCCGAAGAGTCTCTTGCCCTGGTTGAGAGACAGTATCAGGGGGGCTCCGCCACGATAACCCGTTACCTGGAAGCAGAGTTGGCCCGGAATCGGGCCAAAATTCGGGCTACAGCGGCTTTTTTCGATCGCGAAAAGGCGGCGGCAGCCGTCGGCCGTGCGCTTGGCTACTGGAGGCACGGCGGCATGGCGGCCGTCCGAAAATGACGGGATTGTGCCGGCCTTGTCCGCCCAGGGCGGACCACAAAAGGGGACAACGGATTGATGATGTCTAGGAAAAAAAAGATATCCACGTGGGGTGCGCTTGTTGGGGGTGGATTGGGAGTGGCGGTGTTGATGGCCTATCTGGGCGGGTTTTTCGTGTCCGACAAGATCGGTCCTAACGAGGCCTTGAGGCCCGAGAGTCCGGGCCCGGAGGGGCCGAAAAAGACCGTGGAGTCCATTGTGCAAACGATCACCGAATATTATGAAGCGGTTGGAACTGTGCGTCCCCGCACGGAGGCCAGGATCGAGTCTCAGGTCACCGGCAGAATCCTGGAAATTCTGGTTGGTCCCGGCGATCATGTGACCCGCGGGGCGCTTCTGGCGGTCTTGGACGACCGGGAATTACAGGCCCGCCTGGAAAAAGCCAGGCACGGGCTTGCCTCGGCACGGGCCCGGCGAGAACAGGCCCGCCAGGCTGTGGCTGCGGCCAGGGCCGTCTATACGCAGGCTGAAGCGGCCTACCAGCGCACCAGGACCTATTTTGATTCCGAGGCAGCGACATCGCAGGACCTGGAATGGGCCGAATCGGCCTATCTGCAGGCCAAGGCCGGGTTGCAGCAAGCTCAAGACGGCCTCCGGGAGGCGGTTTCCGGGGTAAGGCAGGCTGAACAGGTTGTAAAAGAGGCCCAGGTTGCATTGGGATATACGAAAATCAAGGCGGTGGATGAGGGGCAGGTTGCCGAGCGCCTGGCGGAGCCCGGTGATTTGGCCTGGCCCGGCAAGCCGCTGCTGGTGTTGCAGACCCGGGGGGCGCTGCGGCTTGAGGCGTTTGTCCGGGAGGGCCTGATCCAAAAAGTGAGCCTGGGACAGCATCTTGAGGTGGTCCTGACGGCCCAGGGCTTGACGCTGGACGGCACAGTCGAAGAGGTCATTCCTGCCGCAGATCCCATGACCCGGACGTTTTTGGTCAAGGTGGGGCTTCCTTACCAGAAGGGGATGTTTCCAGGCATGTTCGGCCGCCTTCTGGTGCCGGTGCAAAGCCGTCAGGTGGTGCTTGTTCCGCGGGCCGCAGTACAGCATGTGGGCCAGCTGGAAATGGTGACGGTGCGTCGTAATGGGCGCTGGGAAAGGGTTTTTGTCAAGACCGGCGCACAAATAGGCGAAAACATAGAGATTCTTTCAGGGCTCTCCGGCGGGGAGACCCTCTGCCTGGCACGGAGCCATGATGCCCACTGCTGATCAGGGAATCCCGGGTGGCCTGATTGTCAGGATCGTACGCCGATTTCTTTCCGGTCGGCTGTCCGTTTTGTTTGTATTATTCGCCCTTGCCATGGGGGCCGCTGCCATCCTGGTGACCCCCCGTGAAGAAGAGCCGCAAATTGTTGTTCCCCTTGCCGACGTATTTGTTCAGGCCCCGGGTGCCAGTGCCGAGGAGGTCGAAAAACTGGTCGCCACACCCCTGGAACGCCTGCTGTGGCAAATTGACGGTGTGGAATACGTCTACTCGACGTCACGGCGTGACATGGCCATTGTGACGGTCAGGTTCTTTGTGGGAGAGGACCGCGAGCGTTCCCTGGTCAAGCTGCACAACAAGATCCGTATGAACATTGATCAAGTTCCGCCGGTGGTCCGTGGCTGGGTCATCAAACCGGTGGAGATCGACGATGTCCCCATTGTAAACCTGACTTTTTATTCCGACAAATACAGCGATTATGAGCTGCGCCGTATCGGCGAGGAGGTCCTGGCGCGCCTGTCCGAAGTGGCCCAGATCTCGCGGACGGAGATCGTCGGCGGACGCAGGCGGGAAATCCGTGTAGAGGTTCTACCCGAACGCATGGCCGGCTACGGGGTGTCGTTGTTGGAGATTCATCGGAGCCTGCAGGGAGCCGATACCGCTGTCACCGCCGGACGGTTCTCGCGGATGAATACCGAGATCACCGTAACAAGTGCTGCCTTTGTCGCGGATGCCAAAGACGTCGAAGATCTGGTGGTTGGGGTCCACAACGGGCGACCGGTCTACGTTCGTGATGTGGCCATCGTGACTGATGGTCCCCAGGAGGCCGAAAGTTATTCTCGGATTTGTTTTTCCACCTACTATGCTCAGCATCACGGCCTGAAGATTCCGCCCACCGGGCTGCCAGCCGTTACCCTCGCGCTGGCCAAGAAAAGGGGCTCAAATGCCGTTGAAGTGTCCCGAAGCATTCTCGCCCGCCTCCGTAGCCTGCAGGGCTCGGTCATTCCTTCTGGGGTTCAGGTGGCGGTGACGCGCAACTACGGTTGCACCGCCCAACGGAAGGTCAGCGACCTGTTGGAAGCGCTTTTTTTTGCCATTGTCATTGTGGTGGCCCTGTTGGCGTTCACATTGGGGTGGCGAGAGGCCCTGGTGGTGGCACTGGCTGTGCCGATCAGTTTTTCTCTGGCGCTGTTTGTGAATTACCTGTTTGGCTATTCGATCAATCGCGTAACCCTGTTCGCGTTGATTCTCTCGCTCGGTTTGGTGGTGGATGATCCCATCACCAATGTGGACAACATCCAGCGGCACATCCTGTTGGGAAGACACCGGCCTGAAACGGCGACCCTGTTTGCCGTCAACGAGGTTCTGCCGCCGGTTATTATGTCCACCCTGGCCATTATTGTTTCGTTCACCCCGCTTTTTTTCATCACCGGGATGATGGGGCCGTACATGGCCCCCATGGCCGCCAACGTTCCGCTGACCGTCACGTTTTCTACGGTGTGTGCCCTGACCGTTGTGCCCTGGCTTTCTTACACATTGTTGAGGCGGAAAGGATTCCAGGGCCAGGCCGGCCAGGCTGCCGACGAGGATGTGGCGGATGTTGTGTCTCCGCAGATGCAGACCCTGTACCGGAGGCTGGTCGGGCCCTTTTTGGACTCGAAAACGGCGCGCATGCTGTTATGGGGTACCGTGGTCATTCTTTTGGGGGGGGCTTTATTGCTGGCGTTGTTGAGGCAGGTCCCGATGAAGATGCTGCCCTTTGACAACAAGAACGAGTTTCAAATCGTTTTGGATATGCCGGAAGGAACGCCTCTTGAGGCCACAGACAGGGTGGTGCGTGACTTTGAGAGATTTTTGACACGGGTTCCCGAGGTGACCCAGGTTGTCTCTTATGTCGGGGTCTCGTCCCCAATGGATTTTAACGGCATGGTGCGTCACTACTACCTGCGGCGGGGTGGTCATGTGGCGGATCTCCGGGTGAACCTGGCGGACAAAAAGCACCGACAGCAACAAAGCCACGAGATTGTGCTGCGGCTCAGAAAGGGCTTGGAACAGCTCGCGCGTATGCATGGAACGGCTTTGAAGGTTGTGGAAGTGCCTCCCGGTCCTCCCGTGGTGTCCACACTGGTGGCAGAGGTGTACGGCGCACCCGACATGGCCTATCAGGATCTGATTGAGGGCGCACGAGCCGTGGAAGCCTTGATGGCAGACGAACCGTTTGTCGTGGACGTTGACGATACAGTGGAACACGACCGTGATCGCATCGACTTTGTCCAGGACAAAGAAAAGGCCGGGCTCCATGGCGTGTCCAGCGATGTTGTGACCAGGACCTTGAGAACCGCCTTGACCGGGGTTGTTTCCGCCACGGCCCACGAGCCCGGCGAACGCCAGGCATTGCCAGTCAGGTTGCTTTTGCCGCGGGACAAACGCACGGGAGTGGTGGCGCTGTCTCAAATTCCGGTTAAAACCGCTTCGGCAAACATGGTACCCCTGGCCGAGCTGGGGCGTTTTATCCGAGTTGCCGAGGACCAGCCCATCTACCACAAGAACCTCGAACGGGTGGTCTATGTATTTGGTGAAATGGCCGGCCGGGCCCCCGCAGAGGCCGTCTTGGACATGCAGGCAAAGCTTCGAAAAGATTCGCTTCCATCCGGGATCAGGGTGAAATGGGATGGCGAAGGCGAATGGAAAATCACGCTACGGGTCTTTCGAGACTTGGGGATTGCCAACGGCGCTGCTCTGCTGGGGATTTATACCCTTCTGGTGATCCAAATGAACTCCTTTCTCATGCCGTTGCTGATCATGGTCTCGGTGCCGTTGACCCTGATCGGGATCCTTCCCGGTTTCTGGTTGTTTAATGTGCTTTTTTCCAATTCGATAGGGGGATTTGAAAACCCGGTTTTTTTCACCGCGACCAGTATGATTGGAATGATCGCCCTGGGTGGTATCGTGATCCGAAATGCCTTGGTTCTGATAGAATTTATCCATGAGGCGCAAGGCCGGGGCATGCCTTTGCGAGAAGCGGTGTTAAAAAGCGGGGCGATCCGGCTTCGGCCCATCCTGCTGACAGCCGCCACCACCGCCCTGGGCGCCTGGCCGATCACTCTGGATCCGGTGTTTTCCGGATTGGCGTGGGCCTTGATTTTCGGCCTTTTCGCATCTACCCTTTTTACGCTGATTGTGGTGCCCGTGACGTATTACGCGATCAACCGGAACCGGGCGTAATCGTTTTATTAGCCGCCATATGATGATTGACGGGAAAGAGGCCGGGCCAGCCGGAGCCCTTGTTTGAGGGCCCTGAAGGCTTCGGAAGGACACGGAGGTGAAGGTCATGCAAATTTATCTGATGCAACATGGGCCGGCATTGCCCAAAGAGCAAGACCCGAAACAGGGGCTCTCCGCAGAGGGCAAGGCCCGGGTTCATGCAGCTGGCAAGGCTTTGAAAAAGATGGGTTGTGTTTTTGACGCTATTTTGTGCAGCCCGAAGAAGCGCTCCACTCAGACAGCGGCCATTGTAGCTCAAGAGGTGGGGTTTGCCGAGGGAAAGATTCTCGAGACAGAAAAGGTCAAGGCCATGGCTCCGCCTCAAGAAACCCTGAAGGTCTTGTCGGAACTTTCAGGCGCGGATCAGATACTGGTTGCCGGGCACCTGCCCTCTGTGGGCGAGGTGGCCTCTGCCTTGTTGGCTGAACAGACCAAAATCAGCGTGCAATTTGAAATGGGGGCCTGTTGCTGCATTGAAACAGACACACCAACCGGAGGCGCGGGCCGTCTGCGGTGGTTTCTGCTGCCTGAACACCTGGAATGGATTGCCGGGTAGTGCCCCAGCGGGGGCCGGCACTGCGTGGGTTTGGTCGGAGGTACGAACAACAGTCTGGGCATGTGCCCGGAGCCGGCTCCGGCGTTTTGAACAGCCATGGAACCGCGGCCCCTTTGGCAAAACGGGAGCAACGACGTGAAGACATCCATTAAAAAAGGGGTTGGGTTCGGCTTGACTTCCGGGGTGATTACCACGCTCGGCATGATTGTCGGGCTTAACGCGACCACGCAGTCAAGGATTGCGGTTTTGGGAGGCATTATCGCCATTGCCATTGCAGACGCATTTTCCGATGCCGTAGGCATCCATATTTCCGAAGAATCGGAAGATAAGCACACCACCCAGGAGATTTGGGAGGCCACGGCCGCCACGTTTGTATCCAAATTCGTGATTGCCTTTACGTTTATGGTTCCCGTGGTGTTCTTGAACCTTCATGCGGCCCTCATCGCCAGCGTGGTTTGGGGGCTGAGCCTGATCGTGCTGTTCAGCTATTACATGGCGGTGCAGCAGGCGGTGAAGCCGCATCAGGTCATCTCGGAACATGTGGCTATTGTGGTGGTTGTGATAATCGTGACCCACTATGTGGGAAAGGGGGTTGCCGCGGTCTTGCAAGGCTGATCGGGCGCGACGATGATCACGAAAAGAGACATCAAAAAGGCCTTTAAGTCCATGACCCACACCGGGCCCGCAGGGTCGGATGCCCTATGGCGCCGGTTTCATGACTACATGGCGCGGCACTATTTCCGGCTGGACAAAGACGCCCGGGGCTTGGCTGATGAAATGTTTGATACACTCGACGTCGAGGTTCAAAGGCAAATCAGCACACTGCCGGAGGGCCGTCGCAAGAGCCTGTTGGAGCGTAAACTGGCCATGGTGCGAGGGGAGCGGTCTCCCGCCCCGGTCCTTTACCTGGATACGCCGGTGCTGGAAGGTGCGATCCGTTCGGCCCTGGGACAGCCGCTTGGAGAGACCTGCGGGACGGCTGAGGCGTTATTTGCGGCAATTCGTGAACAGGTGCGAGCGGGCAGATTGATTTGTCCGGAAAATACCTTCCACCGGGAGCTCCTCTGGATGGCAAAGGACTCGGCCCGGCGAGAGCTGGAGGTGCTTCAGGCATTATCCGGAGGCTCGTCGTTCAGACACAGCCAGCGGATCGAAGACGCCCAGGTCTTACGGGCGGTTCTAGCTTTTATTGACCATGACGAATCGGTGTGTTACCGCAAGTTCTGGCGGGACGCGTTTACCAGGCGCACGGTTTCTTGGATTCAGAAACAATGGCCCTTTGTGGTATTCGACGAGGCTCTTCACATTACTCATCATGAACAAAAAGAGCCTTCACGGCGGTTACAGGCCGGCGGCGTTCGGCTTCGTATCAGACACGACATGGAGGCGCTCAAGCAAGAGCATGATTTGCTGAAACGTTCGGCCAGGCACTTGAGAGATCTGGTGAGGCTCGCCGGCAAATACCGATCCAACCGGCAGGCCCGGCCTTCCGCCCCCCTGGATGGTTTTTGGGCCGTGCAAAAGACGGATCTTTCCGTGATGGCGTGGAACCATCTGGGAGGCCAACCGGCAGGCCTGGCGGGGCTGGTAACATTTTTTGATTCGGAGGTCTTCAACCGGGTGCCTATCATCAAGATTAAGCGGGACATTTGGGCAACCCTGTCGGGGGCGGCGGCCGGCGGCTTGCATCGAATCACCGCGCCGTCTGATGTTGGGATTTTGTCCGCCGTGCTGCCTTATACGGATGTGATGGTTCTGGGGCCGGGTATGACCCGGGTGGTACGAGACAAGCTTGGGCTTGACAGGCTTTTTGACACCCAAATTTTCAGTATTCAGGAGTCAGACGCAGTTTTGAGTGCCTTGAACGAGATACCCCGGGCTGCGTAGCCTGCCCCTGTTTCAAAGCGTAATGGCCGGAACCAGGGGCGGTCAATTGGCGGGGTATCGGATCAACAGCGCGAGAGCTTTGCACCCCCCGATTGCCGACAGCAGATGGGCGCTGATTACTTGTGCTACTTGCCGGGGGGGCGAGGAGAGATAATATGGCCGTAAGAAAAATATTGACCTATCCGGATGAGGTGCTCCGCAAGCCGGCGGAACCGGTGGCAGACATCGACGGCCGACTGCAACAACTCATAAACGATATGGCTGACACGATGTACCATGCCCCTGGGATCGGTTTGGCGGGAAACCAGGTGGGGGCTCCATGTCGGGTGATCATTTTTGATGTTTCCGCCAAGGACGAGCCCCGTGATTTGTGCGTGGTTATCAATCCCGAAATCATCGAGTCCGGAGGCGAGGTGGCAAGCGAAGAAGGGTGCTTGAGTGTGGTTGACTATTCCGCGGAGATAAAAAGGGCCCAATTTGTTACGGTCAAAGGCTTCGACCGTGAAGGCAACCCGGTCCTGCTCAAAAAAGAGGGCTTACCTGCCATTGTTCTGCAGCATGAAATCGACCATTTGAATGGCAAACTCTTTATAGATCACATCAGCCGGCTGAAAAGAGAATTATATAAGAGAAGATTGAGAAAGAAGTTGAAAGAAAAAAGGCCCAGGCGGTTGTAGTTCCAAAAAAACAAGTGGCTGCAACATAGCCTTCTTTGTTTCGTTAATGCCCTGTCTTTGTCCCCCTTTGTGATGTCTTCCCGGCCTGCCGGCCAGATCTTGGCAAATCTAAGCGATGTGAGGGCCTCGGGGCCAGAAACAGGGTGTCGCCCTCCTGTTTGACTTGGAGTCCGAACGTCCGGATCGTCACGCGAAGCGCCCGTCCAAACAAGAAATCTGTCGCTCCACTATCCATATTCAGCCGTTTGATGACAAATGAACGGACGAAATCATCATAGGAGACAAGCTCCAGGATATGGTTGGCAGCCTTGCAGGCATCGGGGCTCTCGAGGTGTTTTACCACCCCTTCGATGGCCTGATAAGAGCACCGGCCCTCATGGGCACGAACGACTTGGGCCAGCGGGCTGTTTCGGCCCAACAGGTCCAGGCGTTTGAGGTAAGGGCGTTTCATGGCTTCCCGGAGGGGACGAGGATCCCAGCATTTCAGCGCAGCACATTCAACCGGTCTGCTGGGATAGATGCGGCATTTTTTGTGTGCATCCTCATAAAAAAGACAGGTCCACGCCCTGTCCCGCCCTTTGATTTTGATTATTTCCTGATCAAGAGGGACGAGGCGGTCGTCCAGATCCCGGACCATCTCACCGCGCCTTAATGTGTACACCTGGGCCCAGCTCAGGAGGCCCTGATCGAACAAAACACGATCTTCGTGGTGCAAGGCCGGCCCGCCTTTTTTGCAGCATGTGCCGCAGCGGAGACAATAGGTCTGAGGCACCTTGTTGTTGGGTGTCATGGATGGTGCTGTGAGAGCTTTGCACAACCCGACTGCGAAGCGGCCGGCGCACAAAGTGTCGCCCTTTAAGCCAGAGCAACGCGTTTTTCAAAGGTCTCTGCCCAAAATGGGCCGGACGACGTTGAAACAACAAACCCTGTCATCAACCGATGACAGGGTTTGTTCGTGGGGTTGATAATCAGCACTGTTGTCGTTTGCTGATCGTTAAATGGTTTCCACCTGAACCGCTTGAGGCCCCTTGTCGCCCTGTTCAATGTCAAAGCGCACTCGCTGGCCCTCGTACAAGGTCCTGAAGCCGGACCCCGCAATGGAACTGTAATGGACAAACACATCCTGCCCCTCGTCCATGCTGATGAACCCGTAGCCTTTTTTTTCATTGAACCATTTTACCGTGCCTTCCGCCATGACCCAATCCCCCTTTCAACAAAAAGTTTCAGTTGGGATTTGGATCTGACGAAAAATGCCATCAAGGCTGGCGGCCTTGATGGCATTCGATCTCGCTTCGTGACGTTCCAATCCCAAACCAAACCCAGTGTCACCCAAAGGTGAAAAAACGTTAACATCATGACACATTTTTTCACTTATCATAAATCGGACTGCGTTGTCAAGGGGTTTCCTGAACCCGGATCCACCGGTTGCCGAGTTTGCCGGAGATGCAAGGCGGTGGGCGTGCCGAGATACTTTTGTGCTTCAAACACCCACCAACAAAGCAGATCCGGCCTCAAGGATTGACGGGTGTTTTATGATTGCGTCAAGATATGGACATGCAACTTCCTGCGGCGAGGCCCATCGAATTCGCAAAAAAACACCTTTTGCCATGTCCCAAGAACAAGATGACCGTTTTTGAACGCCACGGTTTCCGATGGACCGACCAGGCTGGCCTTCACATGGGCGGGCGAGTTTCCTTCCAGATGTCTGTAAGCCTCTTTCCAGGGCACGATCTTGTTAAGAACAAGCAAGATATCGTCCTTCACACTCGGGTCGGCACCTTCGTTGATGGTCACTGCCGCCGTGGTGTGCGGCACGTAGATCAAACACCAGCCGGTGCGGGCATTGTCTGATTCCAGTACGCGCTCGATCTGTGCGGTCACATCGACCAGCTCTGTCTTTGATCTTGTTTTGATTTCAAGTAGTTGAGCCATTTTTTTCCGCATCCCTGCGAGAACAAAAAAGGCTTTGCCGGACGACAAAGCCTTTTTTCATTTGCCGATTGTGCGGTATTTGCGTTACACACACCCGGTCGGCTTGGGCAGACCGGCCATTTTACACGCGCCTTTGCCCGGTCCCGACGGAAACAATTCATAGATGTGTTTCAACTTGAAGCCCGTCACCTTGGAGAAGACCCGAACCATGGGTGCAATACCGTTCTTCTCGTAATACTCCCGCAGGAAGTTGATGCAATTCCAGTGTTCATCCGTCAATTCATCAATGCCTTCCGTGGTCTTGACATACTGGACCCATTCCGGGCACCAATTCTCATAAGCATCAATGAAACCGTCCTCATCAGTTGTAAAGGTTTTTCCCTGAAATTCAACTTGCGGCATGCCAACGTCCTCCTTTTCTCTATTTTAATTAATAGGTTGATTCCTTTCCGTGATATGGAATATTCAGACGTGTTCTTTAACATAAAAAAAATGCGTTTGTCAACACAAAAACAAAAAACCCCGCACGGCATCTCGTTACGGCTCGTCAGGTTTGACCAAGGCCCGTTTGATGTCACCCCGTGATGGTCACCTCGTCACGGCCGGCATGTTCGCTCAGGTATACATTAACGGTATTATTGTGGATGGTCTCGATGTGTTTGCCGACATAGTTTGCCTGGATGGGCAGTTCCCTGTGGCCCCGGTCTACCAGCACGGCCAGCTCAATGCGGTCCGGCCTTCCAAAATCGATCAGCGCATCCATGGCCGCCCGCACGGTCCGGCCGGTAAACAGGACGTCGTCCACCAGGATCACCTGCTTGGCGTCCAGGGAAAATGGCAATTCGGTCCGCTGGACCACGGGCTGGTGGCTGATACGGGTCCAATCGTCTCGGTACAAGGTGATATCCAGGTCACCCCGGGGGATGTCCGTACCGTCAATGGCCTTGATCCTGGCAGCCAAGCGATCGGCGAGATAGACCCCGCCGGTCCTGATCCCAATAAGAACCAGCCCCTTGGAGCCGCGGTGCTTTTCGAGAATTTCATGGGCCATTCGAGACAATATACGGTTAATATCGGACGCATGTAGAACCACCTGTTCAGATTCCATCACCTTTTCTCCAACGCTCTTGGTTTTTGTTGCCATCGCTTTGACGACTTATTGCGAAGTCATCAAAGTTCATACAGGGTGTCATCTCGACGAAAGGGAGGCCTGCCACCTGATTTGGCTCCCCCCTTTTTTCCTTCAAACACAAACGGCTCTTCTTCTTCAATCAGGTCTCCCATCTCGGCCTCAATCTGTTCGGGATCCTCGCCGGCCTCCAACCGTTTGAGTGCTTCTTCCAGGCCGGGGCCCGGGCTCATGCCGGTGGCATCGGACAACCTACGCATCAGCTTCGCCGCCTGCCGCGGATCATCCTCATTGATGCCTTCCGCCTCTTTGGCCAGCATCTCCATGGCCTTCTCCATTCTGGATTCATCCACGGGCAGGTCGGGTCCATCTTCGTCGCCCCCGGCTCGGGAGACGCTGGCAAAAATGGACAGCTGTCGTTCAAGATTTTTCTTTTTGCATTTGGGACAACGGGGCCGTTTCGAGGTGTTGACGGTGCGGGAATAGAAATTGAACAGGGTGTTACAACGATCGCAATAGAACTCATACACAGGCATGGGTTAAACTCACCTCCTGTTATGGCGATGCCGGTGATACAAGCCTTTGAATTTTTATGATAATAGAAACCCTCCTGCCGGTCAACCCAATTTTGGCCCAATTATTTATGACCTAAAGCCGCGGGTTTTTTCGGTTGCGGCGCGAGCAAATTTGACTTTTTACGAAGCCAACTTTCTTAACAGCTTCAGATATCCGTCCTGTTACGAGCGCGTCACCCAATGCGTTTCACTGTCCGACCGAATCAACATGGTGGCGGGATCCAAGGACAGGTCCGTCCGGTCCTTGTCGTTGCCGGTGGTTCCCTTAAGTGCCTTGATGCGGATTTGTTCGGCCTTGGGTTGAAGCTCCAGCACCACATCAAACAAATCGGCGACCCCGACCAGCGGGGCGGGCATCCCGTCCACATCTGGTTCTATGTGACGGTGGGTCCGCACCGCGAACCAGACGTGAAAGCCCTGTTGTTCCGCCAGGGTCTTCAGGGGGTTAAGGCAATCCCGAACCCGGGCGTCAAACTCAAGTCCGTCAATCAAGACCATGCGGGGCCTAAAGACTCCCTGTGCCGTGAGGTCGGTAAGCCTTTCTTTCAGCTTGGGGACGCTGAACCCTTCAGCCCTGAAGGTCATGATAAACCGGTGGGGTAATACCCCCTCCAACAGGGCATCGACCGAATCGGTGTGGTACTCCTGAGCAATACGCCGGAGGACTTCCTCATACCACAAGACCACCTTTCTTACAGGGTCATCAAGACTGATGTGCAACACATTGAGCTCTCTTAACAGTCCGTTTAAGGCAAGTTGGACCAAAAAGGCGGTTTTCCCGACTCCGGCGCGGGCAAGCACAGCGCCGAACTGTCCATCTTTAAGAATATCTTGTGAATCCCTGCCGATCGCCTGCAACGGGTTGCGGATAATCAGGTCCTTTTTTAGCATGACAAAACTCCTGTGCCTTACGATTTGTGGATGAGCGCCGGTGTCGGTTTCTTATCCATAACGGGCCCAATACCCGTCATATCCGCGGTTACGCTACGGCCTTGTTCTTTTCCTGGGCCTCTTTGACGAGGTGGTCCACCACGTTTTTCGGGGCCTGTTTATAGGCGGCGAATTCCATGGTGAATTGGGCCTTTCCTTGTGTGGCGGAGCGGAGCACCGTGGAATAACCGAACATCTCTGCCAGGGGCACGTGCGCCTCAATCACACACGCCACCCCCTCTTCCTGCGTACCGACAATGATGCCGCGGCGCTGATTCAAGGACGCCATGACCGCGCCCTGATACTCTGTAGGTGTTTCAACGACCACCTTCATGATCGGTTCGTGAATCACCGCCCCCGCCTTGGAATACGCCTCCGAAAAAGCCCCGCGGGCTGCAGCCTGAAAGGCCATGTCGGACGAATCTACTGGATGAAACGCGCCGTCTACGAGGACAATCTTTATTCCCGTGACCGGAAAGCCCATCCTGGGCCCTTTGGACAGACAGGCTCGAAAGCCCTTTTCACACGAGGGAATGAACGGGGTCGGAATCGCCCCGCCGGTCACCCTGTTTTCAAAGACAAAATCGGACTCACTTGTGGGCTCCAGATAGCCGGTCACCCGGCCGTACTGTCCAGCGCCGCCGGTCTGCTTTTTGTGAGTATAGTCAAAGTCCGCCTTTCGCGTGATGGTCTCCCGATAGGCTACCCGGGGTGCCCCTGTGCTGACCTCGGCGTGATATTCCCGCCGCATACGTTCAATATAGACCTCCAGGTGCAGTTCCCCCATGCCGGAAATAATGGTTTCTCCGGTTTCTGTGCTGACATGAGTTCTAAATGTTGGATCCTCCTTGGAAAATCGTCCCAGGGCCTTGGACATGTTGATCTCGGCCTTGTGGTCTTTCGGAGCGATGGCCAAGGAGATGACCGGCTCGGGCACATGCATGGAGGTCATGGTGAGTTTCAGTCCGGGGGCGACAAACGTGTCGCCCGAGGCGCAGTCAATACCGAACAAGGCCCCGATGTGGCCTGCCGGCAGGACGTCAATGTCTTCCATCTGATCGGCGTGCATGCGCACAAGGCGTCCGATTTTTACCTTCTTGCCCGTGCGGATATTGGTGACAGTATCCCCTTTGCTCAGGGTTCCCTGGTACACCCGGATATAGGTCAGTTGTCCGTAAGGCCCGTCTTCCAACTTGAAGGCCAGGGCGACCAGCGGGCGGCCGGGGTCCGCCACCAAGTCTACTGGTTCTTCTTCATGTTCCGTGTCCAGCGCCTGGTTGCAAACGTCCAAGGGACAGGGCAACAGGCGGGTTACCGCGTCCAGCAGCGGCTGGATGCCCTTGTTCTTGTATGCGGACCCCATGAAGACCGGTGTGATTTCCCGGGTCAGAACCGCCCGTCGCAAGGCGGCGATCAGCAATCCTTCATCTACCTCGCCCTCCAGGGCCGCCTCCATAAGCGCGTCCGAATACATGGAGGCCGCGTCCAGCAGGGCTTCCCGCTTTTCCACGGCCGCGTCCAGCAGGGCTTCGGGAATATCCCGGACTTGGACCTGTTCCCCTTTTTCCCCTTCAAAATAGAGGGCTTTCATGGAGATCAGGTCAACCACCCCTTGAAAATCGGCCTCCAGGCCGATCGGGATTTGCATGGCAACAGGATTGTGGCCGAGTTTGTCCCGGAGTTGTTCAATGACCCGGAAAGGATTTGCCCCACTTCGATCACATTTGTTGACAAACGCAATGCGCGGGACATTGTACCGGGCCATCTGTTGATCCACGGTGATGGACTGAGACTGCACGCCGCCCACGGAACACAGGACCATAATCCCGCCGTCCAGGACCCTGAGAGCCCGTTCCACCTCAATGGTAAAATCCACGTGGCCGGGCGTGTCAATCAGGTTGATTTCATGCCCTTGCCACTCACAGGTGGTGGCCGCCGAGGTGATGGTGATGCCGCGCTCCTTTTCCAGCTCCATGAAGTCCATGGTGGCCCCGACGCCGTCTTTCCCCTTGATGTCGTGAATGGTGTGGATCCGCCGGGTATAGTACAGGATTCGTTCGGTGATGGTGGTCTTGCCGGCGTCGATGTGCGCGCTGATGCCGATGTTTCGAAGCCTTTTTGCGTCATATTTCATGGTCCAAACATCCTTGAGACAATAAATGGCCAGCGTACTGCAATAAAAAACCCCTCGTCCAGCCGACAATGCCAAACAGGGGAGCTGTTGCACGGGCCTTTTTGTCTAAATACTATACTTACATTTTTTCATGGAGTCAACGCAAAAAACCCGGAT
>JAFDGP010000295.1 GCA_019309245.1 Deltaproteobacteria bacterium
CATATGTGGCATACAAAAGGTGAAAGACAAAGCGTGACAATCGATAAGCCTGAGACAGAAAATCAATCCCCCCCCTGTCAGTTGGCCTGTCCCATCCTGACTGATGTGCGGGAATACGTCCAGTTTATTGCTGAAAGAAGGTTTGAAGAAGCGTTTGCTGCCATAAGAAGGCAAAATCCGTTGCCTCGCGTGTGCGGGCGTATCTGCACCCATCCATGTGAGAACGCCTGCAAGCGGGGACAGGTGGATGAACCGGTTTCTATCGCCGCGTTGAAACGTTTTGCCGCCGACGGTCCTTGGGCGGACCAGTTTCAAATGACTGGACCAGGTGGAACTTCAGGCCGCAAGGTGGCTGTAATCGGTTCCGGGCCAGCTGGTCTGGCAGCAGCTCACGATTTGGCGCTTCTCGGACATAGGGTCACGATCTTTGAAAAATTGCCTGTACTGGGAGGAATGATGGCCGTTGGAATCCCCCGTTACAGGGTTCCAAGTAAAATCCTGTCAGTCGAGATAAAGGCCATCGAAGACCTTGGTGTTGAGATGAGGACCGGCGTAAGCTTTGGCGAGGATATAACCGCCAAAGGCTTGAAGGAAGATGGGTACGAGGCGGTTTTTCTAGCCACGGGTTTACACTTGAGTCGGGCGTTGAATGTCGAAGGCGAAGACCTGCCTGGCGTGCTTAAAGGCGTTGACTTCCTGCGCGACGTCGCCCTCGGGAATCCTGTAAGTGTGGGAAAAAGGGTTATTGTCGTGGGTGGCGGCAATGTAGCCATTGATGTGGCGAGGACAGCTTTGCGTGTGGGCGGTCAAGATGTCTCAATGGTTTGTTTGGAGAAACCGGAGGAGATGCCTGCATGGGAATCGGAGATTGAGGAAGCCCGGGAAGAAGGTGTGGCCATCATCAACTGTTTTGGGCCTGAGAGGTTTTTGGAAAAAGACGGGCGGCTTTCAGGAATTGAATTCAAATCATGTACCTGTGTTTTTGATGAAAAAGGGGCGTTTTGTCCCATGTATGATGAATCGGAGCTGAAGACCATTGAAGCGGATACCGTCATCGTTGCCATTGGACAGGCGGCGGATCTGTCTTTTGTTGAAAAGGATGCTCTTACAGTAGCAGCCAGAGGAGGGCTGAAGGCAGATCCCATGACATTACAGACGCCGACGGACTGGGTTTTTGCTGGAGGCGATGTGGTGACGGGGCCGGGCACGGTCATCAAGGCTATTGCCGCCGGAAAACAAGCTGCCGTTTCTATTGATTGCTACTTGAGAGGAGAGTCACCGCGAGCCGTTTTGTCGGATGAGGCCTGTCCTACAAAGAAATTGTCTGCATCTGTTGTCGAGAAGACCAGGAGAGCTCACCGATCCGAGAAAATCAGCTTGCGAATTGAGGAACGGTTCAAAGGTTTTCATGAGATAGAATCGGCCTTTTCGGAAGATACGGCGATAGTGGAGTCCCTTAGATGCCTCCATTGCTATCTGGGGGCAAAAATCGACCACGACAAATGTATCGCCTGTTTAACCTGTGTCAGGGTATGCCCTTTGGGCATACCCTCCTTTAGTAAGATGGGCGAAATTTCCATTGATCCCTTTTCGTGTCAGGCCTGCGGGGCGTGTGTGCTTGAGTGTCCGGTGGGAGCGATTGAGATTGGCCTGATCCCGCGCAGTAAGATCACGCAGCAGCTTGAGGATACTGTAGGCCAATCCACGGTTGCCGGCCCGGCCGTTGTGGGGTTTTTCGACCTTCACGGAAACTTCGGACGAGATGACGTGGAGAGCTTGAAACGGGAGTTTCCCAATGTTTTCCCCATAATGGTTTTTGGGCTAAGAATAATCGATACCCGGGATATATTAAAAGCCTTTGAGTGTGGGGCAGATGGGGTTTTTCTTGCACAGTGCCCAAAGAATGTGGATCCGTTTCCTGAAGCATCAAAAAGAGCCAATGCCCGGGTGGCCCATGCCAGGAGGCTGCTTACGGCCCTGGGTCTGAACGAGGGACGTCTGGACATCCAGCCCATGCCTGAAAAAGGCATTGTGGACAGGCAATGGATGCTGGGCTTCATGAAAGGGATTCATTCGGTCTGACCACGAGAGGATGGGAAAGAGTATGATCACCGTTGAGCAAAAGAAACTGGAAGAGATTCAGAAGATGACCGAAGGTTGCCGTCGGCTCTTGATCGTGGGCTGTGAGACCTGTGCTGCCATTTCTTTTGCGGGAGGCCGTCGGCAGGTGGAGGAAATCGCCTCTGCTTTGCGCATCGCGAGGAAGAACTCGGGACAGGACGGTGAGGTGCTGGAAGAGACTGTCGCCAGGCAATGTGAACCCGAATTTGTTGATCTTATTGCAGACAAGGTGGCCGAGTGCGATGCAGTCATGTCCATGGCCTGCGGAGCCGGGGTGCAGATGCTGGCAGAACGCTATTCAGATAAGGTAATTCTGCCAGGTTGTAATACGACTTTTTTGGGTGTGACCGAAAGACTCGGGGTGTGGTCAGAGCGTTGTGCCGGCTGTGGAAACTGTGTCTTGGATAAGACAGGGGGACTTTGCCCTATTGCAAGATGTTCCAAGCAGCTTCTCAATGGCCCATGCGGGGGTTCGACGAACGGAAAATGTGAAATCAGCAGAGATGTGGACTGCGTGTGGCAATTGATTATCGATCGGCTAGCCAGGCTCGGTCGGCTGGGGATGCTGGAAGAGATCTTCCCTGTCAAGGATTGGTCGCCAGCAGGACACGGTGGCCCCAGAAAGATGGTCAGAGAGGATCTTGTGTCATGAAGTCCGGGAGTAGTCTGGAGAGGATTCTAGAAGGCGGGCAATTTGCTGTTACTGCAGAGGCGGGACCGCCGAAAGGGAGCTCGGGAAAGGTTGTTCAGAGAAAAGGAGAGCTGCTCAAGCTCTGTTGTGATGCCATCAATGTGACTGACAATCAGACAGCTATTGTGCGCATGTCAAGCCTGAGCGGATGCGTGCTTTTGAGGGAGCTGGACATAGAGCCGGTCCTGCAGATGGTGGTAAGAGACCGCAATCGTCTGGCATTGCAGAGCGATATTCTTGGAGCAGCCGCCCTCGGCATTCGAAACGTTCTGTGTCTTTCCGGTGATCATCAGAAATTCGGCAACCATGCTACAGCCAAAGGGGTTTATGACATTGATTCGGTCCAGTTTATTCAGATGGTCAAGGCCATGCGCGACGAACACCAATTCCTTAATGGCGAGGAGATATCGGGGGATGTTCCATTTTTTATTGGGGCGGCAGCAAATCCTTTTGCCGATCCCTTTGAATTTCGAGTGGTTCGTCTGGCAAAGAAGGTGAGAGCAGGTGCTGATTTCATCCAAACTCAAGGGGTCTTTGACGTGCCTAAATTCGTTGAATGGATG
>JAFDGP010000296.1 GCA_019309245.1 Deltaproteobacteria bacterium
ATCTCAAAATGTTCCGGAGACAGGATAATCTGTTTGAGAAGTTTCAAATAGTCCAGAACCCCTTGGAGCCGAACCACCAAACTCGAATTTTGAAGCGCCTTTTCCAGATATGTCGTGCGAGGCAGCCCCTTGGCCGCAGCCTCTTTGACCAGCCGTTCCGTTTCAAAATGCATCAGGTTGTACTTCTGATCAAGCAACCTCAAAAAACGCACCAGTAGTAACAGCCGCCGTTTATCTGTTTTCAGGCCCTCGGGGAACTCGGACAAATAGCCGCTGAGCAAATCCTCGTCCAAATCAAGAAGGTCGCGCGAATCTTTAAGGCCCGCCCGTTCAAAAAGGCCGCAGACAAGTTCATGGGCTCCGCGAACAAAGGGTCCTTCGGGCTGAATGGCGCGCAGGGTCTCTGCGGGTACATACGGCAGGAGCCCCCCCTTGTCTTTGGTCCGCCAGAAATCAATAATGGCCAAAACAAACCCGATCAGCAGATTGTTGCTTTCAACATGGGATTGCTTGCGGAGAAAATGAATAAGCCGATCTCCACGATTGGACAGCTCATCAATCTCCGTCGAGACATCCCGCAATTCCCCTTCCGCGTTGATCTCGTTGAAATAGACCGGAAACAGTTTGGTCAGCTGTTTGGCCAGGTTGTAAACGGGACCGATGTCACTGTTTAAAAAGAAGCTGATCTCTTTCTGGAATAGATCCGTGTCCTTGATATAAAGGCCTGCAAGTTTCAGGTTGATGATCAGGGCCGAAATGAGCTTTTTGCTCCACTTGGGGTTATTTTCAATCAGGTGCAGCCAGGCCTTTATATTGGCAAGGTGAGCGGGATTGACTTCCACCTTCCACTCCTGCGTGGTGCCCCGGATCTGCGGACATTGAAACCCCAGTGCAATGGTGTGGCGAATAAACAGATCCACCATGTCGCTGTCATTGCTCTTGAAAATCTCCCGGCCGATGTTCTCCAGGGCCTGCAATGCAGCCTCGGGGAATTTGCGCATACTCTGTCTAAGGGCTTCAAAGGTTCTTCCAAGCAGTTCACCAATGTGGCCGTGAGCACGTACAAGAGCCGCCAGACAGGTGTTCAGGCGGCCCAGCGCATCCTCGTGGATCGCGGAAAGCCCTTTGGTCTCGATGATCTTAAGCAAAGTCCGCGGCCTGAAATCCCTCCACCCGATGGACGAGTTCTTTGTAAACCCGAACCACGTCACCATAGTCCGGAAGCTTGAGCATCTCTTCCAGTGCACTTTTGGGGGGAAGTGCGGGATCAATCCCTTTCAACCGTTTTACACATTGGCGCAGGTGGTGGTGAGATATCCGGCCAAGCAAGGCCTCAAGCGGCTGGCTTCGATGACCGGTACGCAATACCGGGGCAAACCAATTTGAAGGATCCTCCTGGGAAAGCCAGTAGGCATACGTCACCTCCAGGTCCTTTCGCAACAAAACGCAAAACCGTTTAAAGTCAAAGTCTTTTTCATCCAACTCACAAGCGAGCTTTCCGATCCGCTTCACTTGGTAATAGCCGCTGGCCAGAAGAAAAAACGGCTCGGCAGGCAAAGCGCTGAGTCGATCAAATAAATCCGAAAAGATCGGCATGCAGTCTGAGAGGCGGGATTTCCCCTCCGCGAGTATCTTTTCAACGAAATTGATGAGGTTGTCTAAAGCAGCAGCATGAACTGCCCGGTCCGGGGAAAGACTCAGGGCATCCAACCATTCCTGAACAATCACGCGAACCACTTCGGGCCCTTCAGGATGGTCATAATAAATGGGAAAGTTTCTCAAGGCATAGTTGCGTATTTCTCGAATCACGTACGCCCAATTCTTGAACGGGTGATTCAATTCACACAATAATGCTTGCGTCTGTTGAAAAAGGCCTGGAAGGGTCTGCACCACATCCTGGAGTGGGAGGTATTTCGGATCGACCGTTACAGCCCGGTCGGTTTCCTCCAGGTTGACCTGAAGGGCCTTGGACCTGAGTCCCGCCGTCGGCGAACTCCTGGCAGAGCATGTGTGTCCTTGAGATACATTTCTCATCAGGATCGGAATGAACGAAGACCTCGACAGGAGGAGGGTCCCTATCTGAGACCTTTGCAGAACTCGTCGCTCTGGCTGACAAGGCGATATTTTTCGTGCTCAGTTGCTCGGCAGTCGGGTCGCCGCTCCCAGTCGATCCCGCCAAAGGCGGGATCGGCATATCGCCTTTCGGCAAAACGACCCGACTGCTGGCAAGGAGGTTGTGCAAAGCTCTCTATCTGGAAAGCCACAAGCTCCCGTTTCCCAAGCTGCAACTTACGGGGCCAACCTGGTTTTTGTCAAGGGAAAACAGCCGGATCCCTTTTGGCCTTGATCTTTCGGCCGCCGGCAAATATCCTGATCCCTGGACGCTTTTAAGAAGCCCTGAAATGAAAGAAAACCACGACAGATGAACGTGCTGGGCATTGAGACCTCTTGTGATGAAACGGCGGCGGCTGTTGTCGCCGAAGGCCGAAAAATTCTGTCCAATGTGGTCTGGTCCCAGGTCGCCACCCACCATCCTTATGGCGGCGTGGTCCCAGAGCTGGCCTCCCGACAACATATCGAAAAAATCGTGCCCGTGGTACAAGAGGCCTTGAGCCGAGCCGGAACCACGGTGGAGGATCTGGAGGCCGTTGCGGTCACGCGCGGCCCCGGTCTGGTCGGGGCGTTGCTCGTCGGACTGTCTTTTGCCAAGGCTTTTGCATACGCCGAAAACTTGCCACTGATCGGGGTCAATCATCTCGAAGGACATGTGGCCGCCGTATATCTTGAGCCCACCCCTCCCCCGTTTCCTTTCGTCGCCCTGCTGGCCTCAGGCGGACACACGAATCTGGAATATGTCGTGGATCATCGCCATATGGTCCATCTCGGTGGGACGCGAGACGATGCCGCGGGAGAAGCCTTTGACAAGGTGGCCAAACTCCTGGGCCTGGGGTATCCGGGCGGCACGGTCATCGACAAGATGTCCCGCCGGGGAAACCCCGATCATGTGCGATTTCCCAGGATCATGCTTGATAAAACCGGTTTTGATTTCAGCTTCAGCGGCCTCAAAACAGCCGTGGTGCGGTACGTACACAAACAGCAGGCCGCGGGCACCCTGCGGGTGGCCGATACCGTCAGCGCATTTCAAGAAGCCGTGGTGGATGTGTTGGTTGCAAAGGCCATTGCGGCCGCCAGGGCAAAACAATGCGAGCATCTCGCTGTGGTCGGCGGTGTTGCCTCCAACACCAGACTGCGGACCCGCCTCATTGAAGAAGGGACCAGAGCCGGCATTCAGATTCATATCCCCCGACCCGCGCTGTGTACGGACAATGCGGCCATGATTGCCGCTATGGGCTACTGGCGGGCCTCTCAAGCCCGGGGTGTGCCCCTGGAGCTGGACGCCTTTTCCAAGGTATGTCGCTGGAAGCACCCGAAAGCCCCTGAAGAGTTGAAATCATGCGGCTCATAAGTGTTGTTGGCATCAATCTCGCAGGAGAATCTCTCCAACTGTACAGGGAATATCCTGGCACTGTCAATTTTTTGACCTTTCGGCCCGGGCTGTTTGCAGACCGGCTGCCTGGAGCCCCACGGAGCGCGAGCATGACAACGAATGCCGGCAACACGGAAAAGCCGAGATTTGCTGACACCGTACCGGGTGCCGGTGTCGCCGATGAAGACACACGGGTCAGGGCCTACTGGAAAACCATTGACAAATACCGGCAACTGGCCGAGGAACTCCATCGGGACCTCATGGCTGGGGCTGGTCGAGGGATACAGCAACAAAACCGAAAAACCCGCAATGGACGGCGCAAAACTTCTTGAACTGTTCCGGTCTCTTTGGTAGAAACCACCCAAGTCATCGGGTTTAAGGAAATTCTTGCTTTTCAGCACGATCGGGCAGGATGCCTTGCCCGATGTGCAAACAGGGCTGTCTCAGCAACCGAATAGGAATAACCTTATAAAATCATCAATGCCTTAGAACAGGAAGGAGGATCAAGATGGCAAGAAAGATTGGATTGCTCACCGTTGGGCTGGTCTTTTTGGCGGGGTTGTGGGGCTGTGAAACCACGCCCACAGCCAAGGTCACCAGCGGACAGGGAGGTCCCAGCATTCAAGAAGCCCGACAGGAGGCCTATAACGGGCCGAAAGCCAGAATCGCGGTCTCACAGTTTACGGACAAAACGGGCCGTGGCTGGTGGACCGGCAGGATCGGTGACGGCATGCGCGACATGCTTGCCACCGCGCTGTTTAACACAAACCGGTTTATTGTCCTGGAAAGGCAACAGTTGGGCGAGGTCCTGGCGGAACAGGATCTGGGTGCTTCAGGACGGGTCAAGCAGGAGACCGCAGCGGCCATCGGTGAAATCGAAGGGGCCGAGTTGCTGGTCACCGGGGCCGTCACGGAATTTCAGGACGCAACCGGCGGCATTGGCGGCGGCATCGGCGGCAGAATTGGGAGAATGTTCAGCGCCGTGGCCGGGGGGCTAAAGAAGTCCCATGTCGC
>JAFDGP010000297.1 GCA_019309245.1 Deltaproteobacteria bacterium
CAGCCGCCTCATACTGTCCCCGGGGCATTGCCTGCAACCCGCCCCTGACCACTTCCGCGATGTAGGCGGCTGTAAAGAGAATAATGGCCACCTGGGCGCGAAGGATCTTGTTGATGGTGATTCCTTCCGGCAGAAACAGGGGGAATATGATGGCCGACATGAAGAGAAGGCTGATCAGGGGAACCCCCCGGATCATCTCGATATACGCAACGCTCAGCCACTTCACCAATGGCATTTTTGACCGCCGGCCCAAGGCAAGGATAACGCCAAGGGGATAGGCCGCGGTAAGCCCAAAAACAGAGAGCAGCAGGGTAAGGGGAAGACCGCTCCACTTGGTGCTCTCCACCGATGAGAGCCCAAAAAGGCCGCCTTTCATGAGCAGGCCCATCATGAAAAGTCCGGCAATCCATACGTAGACCAGGTGCTTTTTCCAATGTTTTCTGTTCTGGCTGTAAAACAGGAGGCCGAAAAGGAGCAGCATGGCCACCAGGGGCCGCCACTGGGAATCGTACGGGTAAAACCCAAAAAGGATGAAACGAATATTTTCCCAGATGACCGACCAGCAGGCGCCGGCCGCCTGCCTGCACGCCTTTCCGGTCGTGTGCCACACGCTGTCAATAAAGGCCCACCTTACGAGCGGCGGCACGACTTTCCAGAGCAAATACAGCGTCGCTATGCTCAGGATGGAGTTCAGGGCCCCGTTAAACAGGTTTGCCTTCATCCACCCCAGAACACCCACATGGGTTACCGGGGGCTTCATTTTCTGTGTTTGGGTTTCCACTGTGTCAGCCATGGCCGTCCCTATCTCTCCACCAGTGCCGCTTTCTTGTTATACCAGTTCATAAAAGCGGAGGTGGAAAGGCTGAAGATGAGATATAACGCCATGATCAGGGCTACCCCTTCGATGGATTGACCGGTCTGGTTGATGGTGGTATTGGCAACGGAAACGAAATCGGGAAACCCGATTGCCACCGCAAGTGAACTGTTCTTGGTCAGGTTGAGCATTTGACTGGTGAGCGGCGGAATAATTACCCGGAGGGCCTGGGGCAAGATGACAAGGTTCAGCACCTGGGAAGGCCTGAGACCAATAGCCATTGCGGCTTCCCGCTGTCCCCTGCTTACTGATTGGATGCCGGCCCGCACCACCTCGGCAACGAAGGCGGAAGTATAGAGCACCAGCCCCAGCAAAAGGGCAACGAACTCGGGACTCAAGGTGAGCCCTCCCTTAAAATTAAATCCCACGAGTTTGGGAACATCCATTTTCGTGGGTGCGCCGAAGAGCAGCCAGACGATCAGGGGAAGGCCGATAATCAGCGCCAAGCCAACGCGGAATGTGGGAAAATATTTGCCCGTCTTCTCTTGCCTTCGCCTCGCCCATCTCCTGATAAAATAGGTGAGGATACAGGCCACGAAAAAAAAGAAAAGCATGTATTTGTGGGCGGGGTTTGCCGCCGGCACCGCAAACGCAATTCCCCTGTTGCTGAGAATAAGGCCCGATATGGGAGCGAGTGCCTGCCGGGGTGAGGGCAGGCTGTCATAAAAAATGGCATACCAGAAAAAGAGCTGGAGCAGGACCGGAATATCCTGCATAAATTCGATGAAGATCCCGGCCAGTTTGGAAACCAGCCAATTTGTTGAGAGGCGCACGATCCCGACGAACGTTCCCAGGATCAGGGTCAGCACAATGCCGATAAAAGAAACTTCCAGAGTATTCAGGGCACCGACAATGAGGGCCTTCCCGTAGGAACTGGCGGCCGAATAGGATATGAGAGATTCCCCGATCTCGAAAGAAGATTCCTTGTGGAGAAAACTGAACCCCGTGGCAATGGACTGTCTCTTGAGATTGAAAACCGTATTGGAGACCAGGTAGTAACCGATCAGCCCAACGATCCCGAGCACGGCTATCTGGAAGAGGATGGCGCGTTTCTTCGGATCAAGCCAAAAAGGAACTTTTTCGGGCTGTTTACTCATGAGTAGCGTCGCATATCCTCTGAACTTTCAGCCAGGCTCTCATACAAAATACGACTTTCGGTGTTGACCGGGAGGAGAAACACACGTGCCCCTCAGGCAAGGGACACGTGTGAGGATTGATCATCTAAAGGGAGCAGCATACATCAATCCGCCCCTTGTCCAAAGATCATTAAGGCCACGCTTAAGGCCGAGAGGCGTGTTAACTCCTACGTTTCGTTCAAAAATCTCACCGTAATTGCCAACCTGTTTGATGATATTGTACACCCACTTGTTATCAAGCCCCAGGGCTTTTCCCATGCCCGGAGTAACGCCCAGGAAACGCTGGATCCCGGGGTTCTTGCTCTTCATCATCTGGTCGACATTTTTTGATGTAATGCCGAATTCTTCGGCCTGTACCAGGGCCATCACCGTCCAGTTGACAATGTCGTACCACTGGTCATCCCCGTGGCGAACAACCGGGGCAAGGGGTTCTTTTGAAATAATTTCCGGCAGCAGCACATAGTCGTCCGGATTCGGGGCAACAGAACGCTGGGCCGCAAGCTGGGAAGAATCCGAGGTCAGGACGTCGCAGCGTCCCGCAAAGAAGGCCTTGTTCAGCTCGGTGGTATTTTCAATAACAACGGGTTTCCATTTCATCCCGTGGGACCGGAAAAAATCCGCCGCGTTCATCTCGGTGGTTGTCCCGGGCAAGACGCACACGGTCGCTCCTTCCAGTTCCTTGGCGCTCTTGATGCCCAGTTTCTTAGGCACCAGAAATCCCTGGCCATCATAAAAATTCACATGGCAAAAATTGAGGCCGTTGACCGTCTCACGAGTCAATGTCTGTGTGGTGTTGCGGCACAGTACATCGATCTCCTTTGATTGCAGGGCCGGAAGACGCTGCACCGCGGTCAGCGCTACATACTTGACCTTGCTGGCGTCGCCGAAAACAGCTGCGGCAATGGCCTTGGCCGTATCCACATCAAGGCCTTTCCATTCGCCCTTCTTGTCAGGCATACTGAAGCCGAACACCCCGCCGTTAACGCCCGCAATAAGCACACCCCTTGCCTTTACCGCGTCCAGGGTTTCACCCGCCATGGCCATCCCGGTCATTGCCAGAAATACCACGGCCACCATCAATGCACACACCTTGAAAAGCTTCATAACTCTGTTCCTCCTTTCCTTTCTTCAGGGTTACCTGTTCTGCCGTAACCCGCGTCTCGGCAATACGGTGCTTGCCTGATGCGCAGTTCGGCATGTTTGATCCGCCGACGTACAACACTCAATAGTGGTGATTAGCACAAGGCCCATTGTTTTTCAAGAAAAAGCGATAAGCCAAGGTATCTGATAAACTGAAGACACTGCGCCGGGGCGTTTGGCCGGGTCTATTGAGCCGTGATCTCAGCCAGGATACTGTGTTTCCAGGATTTGGTGCAGCCGTTGGACCACCCGTTCCTCCATGCTTTTGCCGCCCTTCTGTGCCCAGATCGTATGGTGATCGCGGTCCATCAGCCCAGGTACCCAGATTTCCTGGCGACAGCGCTTTGCTGAACTTGCTTCAGCCATGAAGTGCCCACCGGGG